>JBDSBN010000073.1:0-15210 GCA_039921585.1 Ginsengibacter sp.
GGGAACCATTGTTCCGGCAAACATAAAGTCCTGCCAGATAAAAATTCCGAGGGAATCACACAATTCATAAAAATAATCGTCTTCATAAATACCGCCGCCCCAAATCCGAAGCATGTTCATATTTGCATCTTTGGCCATCATCAGCATTTTCCGGTATTCATCTTTTGTCATGCGGGTAACAAATGCATCTGAAGGAATGTAATTAGCGCCCTTCATATACACCGGTTTTCCATCGATGGTAAAATAAAAAGATTTTCCTTTTTCGTCCAGAGTTTCTACCAGTTGTACATTGACTGGTGGCACATAGGGTTTTTCCACCGGTCGAACATTGTATCCTTCCAGTCTTACTTCTTTCCAAATACCACTTGTCGTTAATTTAGGTCCCCAATCCCAGCCAAAATGATACTGAGCCTTACGCACATAAGCCCGTGGATTATCAGGAATAACATACGGCAGATCAGCCTTAGCTATGGAATCTATTCTGTTTTGAGCAGAATGAAAATAAACAGTCAGGGTGTTTTTTCCGGTCAGGAGTTGATCTTTTACATTGATCGTCCATTGGCGGAACATATTATCTGCTTTTATCAATAAATGACCATTCAGATACACATCCGCATAGGTATCCAGGCCATCAAATACCAGGTCAATATTTTTTTTGCTGAGAAGGGAGGCAGGAACCGTAAAACTGGTTTTGTATTCCCAATTTTCTTTTTCTACCCATTGCACCTTTTTTTCATTATCCCGATAAAACGGATCCGGAATCAGTTTGTTATTCATCAAATCGACATGCACTTCACCCGGGACTTTTGCCGGGTACCATTTGGCTTCATCCTGACCACGAAACTGCCATCCGGTGGTGAGTTTCATAGACTGAACTTGTGCGTGAACACTTGCAGCCATATTGAGAAGAAGGAAAGTAAACAGGATGTTATTTAAGTATCGATACTTATTCATAATGGTCATTTGTGTATTATATAGAGAGATTACTAATTAGATTAGCTCACTAAATATCCGAAAAAATAATTTTGATGTAATGAATAATTTCAGAAGTGGTAACAGCAAATCTGTTTTTTTCATTTTCAAAAAATAGTTAGCTGTTGCTTCCTTTAAAATGTATTCAGATAGCTTATAAAACTGATTTTCGCCAAAATAAGCGTTTTATCCTTTAAAAAAAAAGCTGTGTTTGATTAAAAAATTTGAATTGAAATTGTTTTTTCGAAGGAAAGTTTATTATTTCACATCTTTGCAAACCTGAAAAATGCAGTCTTTTTTGTTAATTACAACCAGAAGACATTCACTAAAAAAATAATTATGAAACAAATACCTCTCTTACTTTTATTTCTTATGCCTTTGGTTTTATCTGCTCAAAATGTAATGACACCTGAAAAACTGTGGTCTCTTGGAAGAGTTTCTGCTCTTAGTGCAAGCCCTGATGGAAAAACAATTTTGTATAGCGTTTCCAAAACAAATTTAAATACAGAGAAAAGTAATACGGAATATTTTCTTTTGAATCTGGAAAACAATCAGATTGAAAATACAACGGCATTTAAGAATAAATCTTTTGTACAATGGGATAAAAACGGATTGTATTCCAGAGAAAAAAAACAGTTATTTATCAGTAATGATTTAGGTAAGAACTGGCGGCCGATTTATGGAAAACTGGATGATGCAATCGATATACGGATTTCTCCTGATGGAAATTTGATTGCGTATTCCAAAGAAGTACAGGTAGAGAAGATTTTAGGAAAAGATATTTATGACGACGTTAAAAACAGTACAGCGCAAATTTATACTGATTTAAATTATCGTCATTGGGATAAATGGAATGAAGGAAAAGTGAAGCATGTTTTTGTGGCTTCCTTAGATAGTTCCAAAATGAAACCTACCGATATTTTAGGATCAAAACCTTTTAGTAGCCCTCAGTCACCATTTGGTGGATCTGACGATTTTATTTTCACATCTGACAGTAAAAGCATCCTATATGTAACAAAAGAAAAAACCGGAAAAGAGTATGCGCAAAGTACCAATACAGATATCTTCATGTATGATATTGCCTCCGGATCAACAACTAATTTAACACAGGGAATGATGGGCTATGATCAAAGTCCTAAAATAAGTCCGGATGGTAAAAAACTGGCCTGGCTAAGCATGGCACAGGATGGATTCGAAGCAGATAAGCAGGATATCATCGTGATGGATTTAGGCAGCAAAGCTAAATTTAATTTAACGGTGAAGTGGGATGAAACCGTGAACGGAGATTATAGTTGGAGCAAAAATGGGAAAGCTATTTATTTTACAGCTGCCATACGGGGGACGCAACAATTATTTGAAGTGAATGTGCCGGACAATTTAAATGCGCGGATGTTGGCAACTGTAAAGCAAATTACCAAAGGAGATTTTAACGTAACGAATATTGTATCAGAAAAAGATGGTCAGTTAATTACAGGCCGGACAGATTTCAATCATGCCAACGAACTTTATAAAGTGAATTTGAAATCAGGAAAGATGCAGCAAATAACTTCGGCAAATGATCAATTCTATAGCACCATTGATATGGGAAAATCGGAATTAAGAATGGTCACCACTAAAGATGGTCATCAAATGGGTGTTTGGGTTGTTTATCCACCGAATTTTGATCCGAATAAAAAATATCCAACATTATTATATTGTCAGGGTGGACCACAATCTGCATTAACTCAATTCTACAGTCAGCGTTGGAATTTCCAACTGATGGCAGCAAACGGATATATTGTGGTAGCTCCTAATCGTCGGGGTATGCCTGGCTGGGGCGTAAAATGGAATGAAATCATTAGCAAGGATTGGGGCGGTGCGCCCATGCAGGATTATATAGATGCAATAGATGCCATTTCCAAAGAACCTTATGTAGATAAAAATCGCCTGGGTTGTGTTGGTGCCAGTTTTGGAGGATATAGTGCGTTTATGTTAGCAGGAATTCATGAGAATCGTTTCAAAACGTTTATTGCGCATGATGGTCTGTTTAATATGAAAAGCTGGTATGGTACTACAGAAGAATTGTTTTTTGCAAACTGGGATTTAGGTGGAAATTATTGGCAGGACCCAATGCCGGAAAGTTATACAAAATTCAACCCATCAAATTATGTGGCTAAATGGAATACGCCTATGCTGATTATACAAGGCGGACTGGATTTTAGGGTTTCGATAGAACAAGGTTTAGAGGCTTTTCAGGCAGCTCAGTTAAGAGGAATTAAAAGTAAATTATTATACTTTCCGAATGAAAATCATTGGGTGTTAAACCCTCATAATGCTTTGGTATGGCAAAGAGAATTTTTTAAGTGGTTAAAGGAAACACTATAATTTAAAATCATTGATTTAATAAAGCGAAAAACATTCTGATTATAAAAATTTAAAAAGGAGATATTATCTATTTATCATTTTTCTAAAATTAAATCCATTGTTCAATGAATTTTTCCATCACATCCGAAGAAAGAAATAGCTATTTATATATGGAAGTTAAAGGTGTCGTTAGCGATGGAGAAGAGTTAGCTGCCCACTCAAAAATTCTTTATGATAAAATTGGTAAATTAAATCATACAAAAATCATCATCGTTCAAAGTGAATTGCTCCTTCCGTTTGATATAGTTTCTTATTTTGATCTGGTCAAAGATTATATCAATTCGTACCCGCCTGAAATATATCATTTAAAAATTGTGGCCATTTTTTCTGAGGAAAATAAACTTGTCGGTGATACATGGGAAACATTATGTCAAAGCAGAGGTCTGAAATTTTATTCATTCACCTCAATTGAAGAAGGACTTGATTGTTTATTAATGGAAGATGAAGATGAATTGTCTGACATTTAATCTCAATTTTTTTAAATAAGGATTAGGTAGAATAATCAATTATGCGGATTGTTTTGCCAAATCAAATGCATATTTAAAAGCCGCATCATATCTATATATGGTATGCGGCTTTTTTTGTGGGAGGTTCTTTATTTCACCTCCTGCATCAGTTTTTTTACCAAGGGTGAAATGACAATCAAGACGACCCCCGCAATGATGGCATAAACTCCTAATTGTTTAAATCCGGCTGTATAGGTCAATAATTTTTCTGTCAATGAGGAGCCTTCATTGTCACCGGCTAATCCTGCACCTATTAATCCTGCGACATATTGTCCATAGGCGCTCGCCAAAAACCACATTCCCATCATCACACCTTGTAATTTCGCTGGAGATAGTTTAGTCATAATAGACAGTCCAATTGGAGATAAACATAGTTCTCCAATAGTTACAAACAGATAGGCCAATGTAAACACATTGAGGTTGGCGATACCTAAACCCACAGTAAAAAATCGGGTGGAAAAGAAAACGAAATAGGCTAATCCAAGAAAAATAAATCCCAATCCGAATTTGATCACTGTGTTTGGTTCGATTTTTTTCTTTGCCATTGCCAGCCAAAGTAATCCTATGATTGGCGCAAAAATGATGACAAATAAGGAGTTTGCAGAATTATTCACGCCAACCGGGTTTACTTTAATGAAGCCGAGCAAGTTGTCATCCAAATTACGGTTGGCAAAGATGCTTAAAGATCCTCCGGCCTGTTCGAAAAACGCCCAGAATAAAATGGAGAACAAAATAAATATAAGGGCAGCAATCAACTTTTTACTTTCGTTCCAGGTATGTCTCGACATTTCATAGACTAAATATATTAAAGTCAACGGGCCGATGGTATACATGAAATAATCGGTGTATTCGGTTTTCCTGACCATCATCATTATTAAGGGTACGACTGCTAATGTGCCTATGAAAACGGACAACTCCAACCATTTTCTTTTCGTAGTAGAAATCTTGGGCACTGCCTGTGCCCTTGGAATAGATGTTGGCTCTCCTCTTTCAGATACAACGATATCTTCTTCCCCTTCACTTTCGAAAGGGGATAATCCGATGGGCCCAAGATGTTTTTTTGTAAATACAAAAGTGATTAAACTGATTGTCATCACAATTGCCGCCAGGCCAAAAGCGAGATTCCATGACCAAGGATGATCGCTTTGACCAATAGTAATACAAGCATAACCACCCAACAAAGCACCAATATTTATCCCGGAATAAAACAATGAAAATCAGGCATCTCTTCTTGGGTCGCCTTGTTTGTATAATTGGCCAACCATGGTAGAAATATTTGGTTTGAAAAAGCCGGTACCTACTACAGTAAAGCTAATTCCCAGGAAAAAGAAAGCATGCGGATTAATTGCTAATATTAAACTTCCGGTGATCATTAAAATTCCACCCCAGAATAAAGATTTTCTAAAACCTAAAATCTTATCGGCAAAAAGGCCACCTATAAATGTAAATGCATAAACGAAAGCCTGTATAGAACCATATTGCAGATTGGCATCCCTATCCGGCATTAAGCTACCGTCTGGTCCGGGCAAGTTGGTAATCATAAAAACAACTAACATACCACGCATACCATAGAAGGAGAATCTTTCCCACATTTCAGAGAAAAATAAAGACCAAAGTTGCTTTGGATATTTCCCTTCAAAATTTTGAATTTCCGATAATGTTAATTGTTCGTTTTTAAAAAAACCAGAAAATTTTGACATAAGTTGAAGGTGGTTTTATTAATCTATTAAAGAAGAAATCGTGACATCCTAAAAAATTGCATTCTGTAAGTTATAATAAAACGAGCATTTGTTTTTCCATTTTCTTAGGAACAACAGTTGTCTCCCAGCTGTATGGGCGGACATTTAACGGTGCCGTAGCTGCAATACACACAACAATCCCCTTCTTTAGGTTTTAGTCTGGTTTTGCATTGCTTAAACACGTAAAAATATTGGCAGGAATCGGTTGACATTGTCTCTTCTTCTTTATGTTGGCAAACCGGACACGTAATAATGGATTGAAGTTTTATTGTTTTATTCATTTGTAAAAATTGTATGATTTGGAAAATTAACAGCCATTGCCTAATTAAAACCCAACAAACTTAACTCCTTCAAAATTTCATATAAAGAATTATAAAAGTACTGAAATTTGAATCTATCCATTATAAAATAGATCAATAAGACCGATGGTTGGATTTGGAGATTTAATTAAACTTATAAATTATACGGAAGTATTTTAAACTAATTTTTAGACGCATGCTATTTTTAGCAGAAAAGATGTTTTAATAGCGTTTCTTATTACTGAACAATGGGACAACTCCTATTGGTGTTCAGTAAATTTACTACCGGAGGTGGTAATTACCGACAGATAAAAAAAGAGCATAGATGCTATTGCCCAATCTTTTTATCAAACATACCTTTGTTCTAAGAAGTTGGTTGGTGTTAATTGACATTAATCAAAAATATCCAAAGTTTCGAAAAACAGATTCTATCCAAATTCCAAAAAATCGAAAAAGTCCAATATCAATCAGCTTCTTATTTTTTAATTAAAAGGCCAAAAACTAAATAAGAATAGCAAACGTATTATTTTGAAAATAATGATATCCGATTATTTCAAAATGAGAATATCCAAAGTATCCCCTAAAAACCGAATCCAATCCAGTGTAAAACTAAATTCAAGGAGGAATAGGTATTCCAAAATCCCCATGAAATCTGTGTGACGCAGAAAAAAAATTAAAACTTCCGTTGACTAACCGTTGCGGAAGTTTTTTTTTAGAGGTATCTTGCAATCGTACTATGATACTCAAGAGCTATTTCCCCCGTAAAAAATATTCGCGTATTATTTCGCTCGTACCTTCCCAAACAGAATTGCTTTTTGATCTTGGACTAGAAAGTGAAGTTGTTGGCATAACTAAGTTTTGTGTTCATCCGCAAATCTGGTTTGAAACGAAAACCAGAATAGGCGGAACGAAGGATATTAACTTTGATAGAATTCATTCATTAAAACCTGATTTGATTATTGCGAATAAAGAAGAGAACGTAAAAGAACAAATTGAGGAATTAGCTCTTGATTATGATGTGTGGGTAACGGATGTGAATACATTAGAAGAAGCTCTTCAAATGATTCAGGATATGGGCGAAATAACCCGCAAGGAAGAAGCATCGTTTATTCTTCAAAAGGAAATTTTGGAAAAATTCGTCGATCTGCAGGGGCAGCCAAATTTAAAGAAACCCGTGCGGGCAGCATATTTTATTTGGCGCAAACCATATATGGTGGCTGCCGGAGATACATTTATAAATAATCTCCTGCCCTATTGCGGGGTAGAAAATGTTTTTTCAAAAGAAAGTCGTTATCCGGAAGTTGAATTAAAATCTTTGAAAGCTAAAAAATGCGAACTCATTTTATTATCTTCTGAACCATATCCTTTTAAAGAAAAACATCAAAAGGAAATCGAAGATGTTTTACCAGGTATAAAGGTACATCTGGTAGATGGGGAAATGTTTAGCTGGTACGGTAGCAGACTAACTCTTGCCGCCGGTTATCTGAAAGAACTGAAACAACAAATAATATCAGGAAAATAAAATAATTTGAAAATAAAAGTTGTCTCCTGGATATAGGAGATATTAAAATCTATTACATGCAACAGCAGATAAAAAATTTCATGTAGGTTTGCATACACTAAATAAAATCGAATAAAACATGGCATCAAGTAAAACTCTTGACATTTTAGGTGATAAAGCAGAAAGCTTAATGAATCACAAATGTAAAATTGATAAGTCTTCTCTAACACTACCTTCTCCAACTTATCTGGACGACGTTTTTTCTCAGAGCGATAGAAATAACCGGGTATTAGGCAGCATGCAGCAATTGATGAATCATGGAAGACTTGGTGGTACAGGACATTGCTCCATATTTCCGGTAGATCAGGGTATAGAACATAGTGCAGGTGCGTCTTTTGCACCAAACCCTATTTATTTCGATCCTGAAAATATTGTAAAATTAGCTGTAGAAGCTGGTTGTAATGGCGTTGCTTCTACATTTGGTGTTCTGGGAATTTTGAGTAGAAAATACGCCCACAAAATTCCGTTTATTGTTAAGATCAATCATAATGAATTATTAAGTTATCCAAATAAATACGACCAAACAATGTTTGGTTCTGTTAAGAGAGCATACGACATGGGTGCTGTAGGTGTGGGCGCTACCATTTATTGGGGAAGTCACGAAAGTACCCGTCAGTTGCAAGAAGTTGCTGAAGCTTTTCAAATTGCGCATGAATTAGGAATGTGTACAATTCTTTGGTGCTACACAAGAAATAATGGATTCAAAGTAGACGGAGTCGACTATTCCGCCTCAGCAGATCTTACAGGGCAGGCAAATCATTTGGGAGTAACCTTACAAGCGGATATCATTAAGCAAAAATTACCGACAAATAATGGCGGATACAATGCAGTGAAATACGGTAAGACTTCTCCTCTTGTGTATGAGAATCTTTCTTCTGATCATCCGATCGACTTATGTCGTTATCAGGTTCTGAACTGCTACAGTGGAAAAGTTGGTCTTATAAACAGTGGTGGCGAAAGTAAAGGGGAAGCTGATTTGGTGGAAGCTGTTGAAACCGCTGTAATCAATAAGCGTGCAGGTGGAATGGGATTAATTTTAGGAAGAAAAGCATTCCAGAAACCAATGAAAGAAGGAATTGAATTATTAAATGCAACTCAGGATGTATTTCTTGATGATAGCATAACAGTTGCATAATAAAATAAAAAATTGTTGATATAAATTACCATGCATTTGCGTGGTAATTTATATCAATTTTATTTAGATTACACCTGAATTCGTTTTGAGTTTTAAATTAAATCAGGTGGTTTGAAAAAAAAGCATTGCAAGCAGGTAAAAGAAATGTTTTACTTTTGCCGGCTATCCGACTTATTAAAAAGCGGGATTTATTAAAGCTAACAGAAAAATTTTTCTTATAATAGAGACTGTTTGTGTTCTATTTAGATAAAGAATTAAAAGATTGCACATGAAAAAAGAAGAGGAAGATTTTAATACTAAACTGACAGGTGATGATGTTGACGGAAATGAAGGAAATAAGAGTAGTTGGTTTAGAAGAATTCATAAAGGAATAACCACTTCTACAAAAGATAAAAAAGAAGCACCTGATGGATTATGGGCAAAATGTCCAAATTGCAGGTACACATCTACCACTAGTGAATTAAAGGAAAATCTGTTCGTATGTCCTAAATGTGATTATCATCACCGAATTGGAAGTGCAGAATATTTTGAGTTTCTTTTCGATGAGCACAAATACGAAGAATTATTCGGGAATATAAAATCCAAAGACTTTTTAGGATTTGTGGATATGAAACCTTACAAACAAAGGCTCGAAGAAACTTATGCAAAAACCTCGATTCATGATTCCATTACTGTGGCGCATGGTAAGGTGGAGCAAAAGGATTTAGTTATTGCCTGTATGGATTTTGAGTTTATTGGTGGAAGTCTGGGAAGTGTTATGGGTGAAAAAATTCGTAGGGCATGTGATTACTGTATTGAACATAAAATTCCCTTATTAATCATTAACAAAAGCGGTGGTGCAAGAATGATGGAAAGTGCTTTTTCTTTAATGCAATTAGCTAAAACTTCCGGAAGTCTATCACTCTTGTCAGATGCTAAAGTTCCCTATTTTTCGCTGTGTACCGATCCTACCTTTGGAGGTACGACTGCTTCCTTTGCGATGTTAGGCGATATCATTATGGGAGAACCTGGAGCTTTAATTGGTTTTGCCGGACCTCGCGTTATCAAAGAAACAATCAAAAAAGATCTTCCTCCCGGTTTTCAAAGAAGTGAGTTCTTACTTGAACACGGGTTTTTGGATTTTATTGTTTCCAGAAAGGAATTAAAGGAAAGACTTTCCCTGTTAATCACTTTGTTTCAGAATTAATAAATAGTTAGAAAAAGAGGAATTATAAAATGACCATCAGTAACCGGAAGGCGTATTATGAATACAATATTGAAACGAAATACGTTGCCGGACTTGTTTTGTCAGGAACTGAAATAAAGTCATTACGCGCGGGAAAAGCCAGTTTTAATGATAGCTTTTGTTTTTTTAACAGAGGTGAATTATTTGTAAAAAATCTTCATATTTCTCCCTATAGTTTTGGTACACATTATAACCACGAGCCTCTTCAGGAACGGAAATTACTTTTGCATAAAAAAGAACTTCGCAAGCTGGAAAGTAAATTAAAAGAAAAGGGTTTTACCATCGTTCCTTTGAAAATATTTATTGCTTCCAATGGATTTGCCAAAATGGAAATTGGCTTAGGGAAGGGTAAAAAAACATACGACAAAAGAGAATCCATCAAGGCCAGGGAAAGCGAAAGAGATATTAAACGCGATTATGGATTGTAAGGAAAAGCGTTGAAGGCCTGCGTTGTTAAATACTGTATGTTGAAAGCGTTGCGCTGAAAACTGTATTGTTAAACCTTCTGATTACTTCATTTGAACAGGAACTGTACAACACTCAATTGGACAGATTTCCGAATCTATATTGTTCATTATAAAAATTCATTTGAATCTATTCATATAATCATGAGGATTAAATCGACTTGTTTTTAAGGGGAAATGTTGAACATATCTCTGATCTCAATATTTCATGAAAATCTGATATTTTTTTAGAATTAAAACGGAAAAAAAAATATTGCTAATTATTTTAAATAATAGAAATATTATCTATCTTCATATTAAAGTTATCTGAAAGTTCTTCTTAATAAAATTTTTTCAATTTTTTAAAATTTATCAATTATGAAACAAATCTTTCTTTCTTTCTTTCTTTCTTTCTAATATAAGCAGTGAAACATTTGCAAATTCCAGCGTTACATTAAAAAATGAGTTTATTAAATTGTTATCGGTTCCCGCTTTGAATCCTGTTTATGAATTCAATGAAGACTGTATAACACGATTTCATATGCCGTGTCCTGAAGGAAGTTCGGGCGGAGGTTGGTATGGATGGGTTATAAAGGATTGTGACACCGGTGAAGTAAAAGGATCTGGATGGTATGACCATGGATGCGTGAATGATGGAGAAATGGAACCGGAACCATAGTCTTTAAAAATTTTCAGATAGCTTTTTATAAAACATTCATACCATGAAATATATTTTTATCATATTATATTTATTGTTCACAAATCCAAATGGTGCGTATACTCAGCTTGTTGTGGATGATTTGAAAAATGACAGTACTAAACTTTATGTCCAATACACTGATTACAGGAATTATGTAAACGATAGTATTTTTAGTTCAGTTCTTCAAACATCTCTTTTTTTGGGACAACGATCATCAATTTATTATTACCAAACTTCATCGTCTGAGGAATATTTAAAAGGCCTTGAAGAATCCGTTACAGAACAGAAATTTAAGGCTCTTGTGGTGGCAGATTTTCAAAAGAAATACGATCTTGAAAAGATACTGTCAGTTGTTTATGCCAAATATTACTTTTCTCCTGACCACCTGCTTCTTAAATCACGTGATGATGGTGATGTTTGGTTATCAGATACAGCCGTTTATAAATGGTCTCTAAAGAATGAGTTCAAAATGATTAATAATTATAAATGCCAGAAGGCGAGCTTTACTAATTCTAAATTGGAAGAAGTGATCGTTTGGTTTACTGAGGAGATCCCGATTTCTTCTGGTCCTTTATACCTTTCGGGTCTTCCGGGCTTGATTCTGGAATATTACAATCCCATAAGCAAACGTTTCTTAACCGCCACTATTATTTCCTCCGAACATATACCTGTACAAAAATTTCGAAACTGGTTATCCGGACCAATCGTCTCTAAATCTGACTATGCAGAATTGCACTCCAAAGGATTGAAAAATTTTCAACAATTAAAACGCATGATGGACTTTGAAAAATTTGAGAAACAGTAAATGGTCAATATTTATTTCCCTGAAGACAAAGTTATTTGTATCCATTCTTTTTTTGAATGGTATCCTCACTGTGCAATCACAAAGTATTCTTTCAGGCAGTATCCTGAACGCTGATTCCATACCCATACCCAATGCAAGTATTTTACTGCATTCGCTTTCCTCACCAGATAAGCCGTTGGTGAACTTTACTACTTCAGATACTAAAGGGTTTTATTCCCTGGAGATTGATAGCTTCCTACCCTTCTATATGCTTACTGTTAAGGCAACCTCTTTTAAAACGGTTGAAAAGAAATTAGAGTTTTCCACGAATTCTATCAATTTACAACAAAATTTCGTACTCCTTTCTTCCGTATCTTATTTAGATACTGTAAAAGTGGATATAAAGGTTCACCTCAGTAAAACCGGCGATACCATCACTTTTAATCCGGATGCTTTTGCCCTGAAAAATGAAATAACGGTGGAGGATTTGTTAAGCAGATTACCCGGAATTGAGATTAAAGATGATGGTAAGATTTTATTTAATGGTAAAGCAGTTAGCAGTGTTTTAATAGACGGAGATGATCTCTTCAAGAAAAATTATCCCTTATTGACACAAAATGCCGCACCAAAAATTATTGATCGGATACAGGTAATCAAAAACTATCAGAAAGATCAGTTGTTGAAGGAATTTAATCAACCGGGAAGCCAGGTGATTAATTTGAAACTTAAAGATCAATTTAAGAACTACCTTTTTGGGCATGGAGCACTTGGTTATGGCAATGAGGGAAATAAGCTTGGAGATCTATTTTTGATCAAGTTATCGCCCAAAACAAAAATACAAGCCGGAGTTAATTATAATACAACGGGAGCAACTTATGCCTCCGATAATAAATTAAATCCGGAAGATTTTGCCCGAAACGAAAATTCGTTCTTTTCCTTTGAGCAGGCGAACCCTCTTTTGACCATTTCCCGGTATTTCTTTCAAAATATACCCATGCACTACCAGGAGCATAACGAAAGTATTCAAGGCCACACAAATGCTTTGTTTAAAAAAAATAAATGGGAAAGTGCATTGAATGCAAAATTTGCAACAGATAAATTGAGAGAAAGCCAGGAAACGCGCAGCACCTACCAGGATGGCACCAATCTGTTCACCAATAATATGGGAGCTATAAAAAATCAATTACAGGAATATAACCTGACCAGTATAAAGAGTTCTAAGAATGAATCCATCTATTATAATGTGTCATTGCAAAGCAAAACTCGAGATTACGGACTACAAACTGCTTCCAATCAATCCTTAGTCAGCAGGCAACAATTGGGCGGAAATAATTTGAAGGGGCAATTAAATTTAAGCTATAATAAAAAATTAAAAGAAGGTTTCTTATGGTCAAATACTTTCGGGTATTTTAATCAAACGATCAATGAAAAACTTCAAACGAATCCTGACTTCCTATTCTGGCTGTATCCCGATGATCTATCCTTGAATCTTCTAACGTCAAAAACCAACCTCAGGCTGGAATATATAAAATTAAAAAGCAGCCTATTGTTTAAAAGCCAACGAATGACCAATGAAATTGGTTTGACATATAGTGCTGAAAATAGAATTTTTACAAGTAAACTGCAATCAAAAAACCTGGAAGATGAATCAATTCAAATCCCCTTCCGAAATGATAGTCATTTGAAGAATCCCTTCCTGGTACTCCAATATAATGGAAGTCTCATTATATCAGAAAAGAGACGAATAACCCTAAAACTTTATAATGAACCTCATTTTAGTAACTACCGCCTGCATTCTACTAAATCAAGAAAAACAAGTTTGTTTTATGATTATTCAGTTGGAATAGCTAATAAGATGCGCACATCAAATCTGGGAATGACCATTGGAACTAAAAGGCAAGCCCCTACCCATACTTTGTTTTTTCCTGATTTCGTTCAGACAAGTTTTCATAGAATTCAGGAAGGACACTTGGATAAGACTGGAAAGAAAAGCCTCTATTTGCAGGCGAATTATAATCTTTTTAGCGTAAAGATGGGATGGGTCGCTTTTTTACTTCTGAATCTGAGTCATGATAAAAGTGATTTCATTACAAACCTGGAGACGAAAGGAATAGCTACACTCAGTTCATTTTCAGACTACCCAAACAGCACAAATCAGCTTTTTTTTGTTTTTAATTCACAGAAAACAATGGGTGAATGGCCTTTTTCTTTAAATTCAAATATTCTTTATAACAGGCAATCCCGATTTGACAGTTTTAATAGTAAAATAAGCAAATCCGACTTCCAATTTTTCAATGGTACTATAGGATTCAAAAGTCTCTTCAAATCATCTGTGAATTTTGATTATAATTTTTCCTGGCTGAATTCGAAAAATATCATCAAATCACCTGACCGATCAACAAGCAGTACTAAAACCTTGTTGAATAAATTAAATCTATACGTGACATCAAAGAAGTTATTTAATTCGACACTTACAGTGAACAGTATGGTTAGTAACAACGGATCTTTCCAGGGAATTTTTTCGGACTTGAAGTTTAATAAAAAAGTTTGGAAGGAAAAACTTTTAATAGAAATGAATTTGAGGAATATTCTTAATAAAAAGTTCATCGGTAACACCACCATAACCCCATTTTACACGCAGGAAAATATGGTTGCGATCAGAGGTGCAGAATTTTTCTTTACAATTAGATATGAAATCCGGTAAGTGCTGTTATCTAGCTATCTGCTGCTTTCCTAACTTCTAACTGCGTTCTTAACACTCACTCAATCCCAACGGTACATTCACCGCCAATCCACCATCTGCTGTTTCTTTGTATTTGCTATTCATATCCTGCGCTGTATTCCACATTGTGGCGATTACATTATCTAAACTTACTTTGGCAAAATCGGGAGCACTTTGCAGAGCAAGCTGACTGGCTGTTATAGCTTTTATGGCACCCATTGTATTTCGCTCAATGCAGGGAATTTGAACCAATCCTTTTATTGGATCACAAGTCATTCCAAGATGATGTTCCATCGCTATCTCAGCAGCCATAAGTGCCTGCCTTTGCGTGCCACCAATACATTCGGTAAGAGCTGCAGCCGCCATGGAAGACGAAACCCCAATTTCAGCCTGACAACCACCCATAGCTGCAGAAATAGTAGCCCCTTTTTTAAACATAATACCTATTTCGGAGGCAATTAATAAAAAGTTGATGATTTTCTACTCCTCATTTCCATCGCAAAAAATAATGTAATAAGAAAGTACGGCCGGGATGACTCCGGCAGCGCCATTTGTGGGAGCAGTTACTACCCTTCCAAAAGCTGCATTTTCTTCATTGACTGCCAGAGCAAAACAACTCACCCAATCAATAATATATTTAAAATCGTGCCCTCCTCTTTTAATGACTTCTATCCAGGAATCAAAGTCGTGGTAGTTTTTTCCAGGTAATAATTGGCTATTT
>JBDSBN010000074.1:0-4959 GCA_039921585.1 Ginsengibacter sp.
ATGAAACCAAATCCTTTTTCGGAGTTGAAAAATTTTACGGTTCCTGTGTTTTTGTTGTCCATTGTATTGTTTGTTTAAAAAATAATGTACAAATGTACAGTATAATTTTTCATTAATTAGATTATAATGCAATTATTTAACTTTTAATAATTGTAATCCTTGCCGGATGCGGGTATTATTTGTTTTTTAATACTAATTAAGGAGTCGTTAAATGAGATTTAAAGATAATGACCCGGGGTTTTTGCTAATGCCAATTGGTATCCGGTAGTTTGGATGAGTCCTCAAAATAAGAATATCCAAAGTCCTGATAGGTACCTGATTCTGTAATAAGCTGATGTCAACAAAGGGCCATTCAAGTCTGTCCAGATGTTTCATTAGGATATAATCCGGATGTAACTTATTCAAAATGAAAAGGCTATTTTTATCGATTATTTTTAAATGCTTATAATAATCTGATATGATGAGACATGGATTGTTTATTTTATTCTTATTAGTACCCATTTTTTTGACTGCACAATCAAAAAGCAGAGCGCGGGATTATGGTATTGCACCTGGAGTAATGCAACCGGGGAAATTGAATGCCATAACAGATGTAACCGGAGTAATGGTAGGCCATACAACAATTATTAAAGGTGATTCAATAAGGACCGGAGTAACAGCTATTTTACCGTTTACAGGAAATGTTTTTCAAAATAAGGTACCTGCAGCTATATTTTCAGCCAATGGATTTGGAAAGCTGGCCGGAAGCACCCAAGTAGTAGAACTGGGTAATATGGAAACACCCATTGTTCTAACCAACACATTAAACGTTGCTGCAGGAATGGATGCATTAATCGATTATACACTCCGCAAGGAAGGAAATGGAAATGCGGCATCGGTGAATGCACTTGTGGGGGAAACGAATGATGGTTATTTAAATGATATCCGTGGCAGACATGTTACAAAAGAAGATGTCTTGCACGCACTCCAGATAGCAGATACAGGATTTGTGGCAGAAGGGAGTGTGGGAGCAGGCACCGGCACAGTTTGTTTTGGTTTTAAAGGAGGCATAGGTACTTCTTCCCGAAAACTTCCGGAATCCCTTGGCGGATATACTGTGGGCGTATTAGTACAATCAAATTTTGGTGGAGTACTTCAAATAGACGGAGTACCAGTGGGAAAAGAATTACAGAAATTTAGTTTCAGCAATCAATTATTAAATAATGTAGATGGATCCTGTATGATTATTGTAGCCACAGATGCGCCTTTGGATAGCCGGAGCTTACAACGTCTGGCCCGCCGTGCTTTTTTAGGTTTGGGAAAAACAGGCGGTATTGCCTCCAATGGAAGCGGCGATTATGTCATTGCGTTTTCCACTGCTACGGGTTTAAGAATTCCGCATAATTCTACAAAAGAATTATTGGAAACAAAGATTGTTCACAATGATAATATGTCGCCGCTTTTTATGGCGGTCATCGAGTCCACAGAAGAGGCAATTTTAAATTCTTTGTTTACAGCAACAACAATTGTTGGAAGAAATGGAAATAAAGCAGAATCTTTGCCGCTTAAAAAGGTGACAGGAATATTAAAAAAATATAATCGAATTCAAAAATGAAGCAGCACTTTACGATCATTAATGGGGAGTTTCTGGATAAAGAAACAGCAAGTATATTAGTGACAGACCTATCTGTTCAAAGAGGTTATGGGATTTTTGATTTCTTTAAAACGATCAATAAAAGACCAATTTTTTTAGAAGATCATCTGGACCGGTTCTTTTATTCTGTAGCAGAAATGAATCTTAAGTCAGATTTAAAAAGAGATCAGCTTAAAAAAATGGTATTACAATTAATTGATAAAAATGATATTCCTAATTCTGGTATCCGGATAACCTTAACGGGTGGTGATTCAGAGGATGGCTATTCTATTGCTAAACCCAATTTGATAATTACCCAGGCACCTTTTGAAAACAATCCGGATGATTTTAAAACCGGTATCAGACTAATGACGCATGAACATCAAAGACAATTGCCTCATGTAAAAACAATCGATTACCTGTACGCAATATATCTTCAGCGCCTCATCAGAGAAAAAAAGGCAGATGATGTTCTATATCACAATCAATCTGAAATCACGGAATGCCCACGGGCTAACTTTTTTGTCATAACTCATAATAATGAGGTGATAACCCCGGCAAAAAATATTTTAAGAGGAGTGATTAGGAAAAAAATTCTGAATTTTTCTCAACTGGTCAATATCCGGGAAGGATTGATTACGATAAAGGATCTTCAAAATGCTAAAGAGGCTTTTATCACCAGTTCTACCAAAAATGTACTACCCGTGGTAAAAATTGATAATAATGTTATTGGTGATGGAAAACCAGGAGAAATCACCACAAAGATCTCCCGAAAATTAATGGAATTGATTAGCCATTAAATTTAAAACAACCTATATGTTCCAGGAAAAATTTCCGGAAATGATCCCTGAGCGATTAGCTATAAAACTGACTCCTGATGGAGAACGTATTCTCAAACAACAAAAACATCCCTGGATATTTTCTGAAAGTATCCGTAAAATAAATAAGGAGGGAAAGGCGGGTGATATTGCCATTGTTTTTGATTTAAAAAGCAATGCTGCTTTGGGGGTTGGACTATTTGACCCGGAATCCCCTATCAGAATAAAAATGCTGCATTTTGGAGGAGGAAGAGTCATTGATAACGCTTTTTTTAAAGAAAAAATTTCCTTTGCTTTTTCAAAAAGAGAGGCATTATTAAGCACCAATACAAATAGTTATCGCCTGATCTTTGGTGAAAATGATGGTTTCCCCGGATTTATTGCGGATGTGTACGCCGATGTGCTTGTAGTGAAATTGTATTCTGCCATTTGGCTTCCATTTTTAAAAATGATTCTTGAATCTTTAAAAGATGTTTCCGGATGTACCTGTATTGTACTTCGCTTAAGCAGAAATCTACAGGCTTTGCCAGACTTAGGTTTAAAAGATGGAGAAATCTTATATGGTGATTTAAAAAACGAAGAGGTAGAATTCAAGGAATATGGGATTCGATTTTTGGCAAATGTTATGAAAGGACATAAAACCGGCTTTTTTTTAGACCATCGGGCTAATCGGAAAAAAGTGGGTGAATTGTCCAAAAATAAACGGGTATTGGATGTTTTTTCCTATGCAGGAGGCTTTTCAGTTCATGCGTTAGTAAATGGTGCGAAGGATGTTACAAGTGTAGATATAAGTGCACAAGCACTGGAAATTGCAAAAATAAATGCCGGTTTAAACCCATTTTCGGGAAAACATCACACCATTGCCGGGGATGCATTCGAGGTGCTTAAATCGTTTATTGAAAAGAAAGAGGTATTTGATATTGTGGTCATTGATCCACCATCTTTTGCCAAAGCAAAAAATGAGATTGCTGCTGCAAAAAGAAAATACGCTCAGCTAGCTACATTAGGAGCGCAGCTAACAGCGTTTAAGGGTATGCTGGTACTTGCTTCCTGTACTTCCAGAGTAACTACAGAAGAGTTTTACACCATTAATGAGGAAGCATTCAAACTTCAACATCGGAAGGTTTCACTGATCGATAAAACCGGTCATGATATAGACCATCCTGTCACTTTTAAAGAAGGTTCTTATCTTAAATGTGGGTATTATCAGTTTGATTGATACCGAAATCGATCAAGAAAGGGGCTCTTATATAAGATGCTAATTAAAACGGAACTAATTCCATTTAATTATTCGGATGATTGTCTCCTCCGAGACTATACTCATTATTTTCTTCATCTTCGGATCCTGTTTTTTCCCGCGCATCATCGAGCCCGGCTCCTGGAACGTCTAAATCACTCGGACTGATGTTCCGATCAAAACTTCCTTCATTAAGCGGGGTCCCATCTTCATCAGTGCTATCCAAAGCTGCTTCCCGTAGGCCTTCATCGCCCGGCATATCGTTGGCTGCTTTCCTCAGATCTTCTCTTTCCTGAGGGGATACATTCGTTTCAGAATCATTTCTAATATCCTGATCCAATGCGTTGTCAAACAAAGCATTGCCTTCTTCATTTGCGGAAGATTGAGCTGTTTCATCCATTTGATCATCCGGAAATGAAGCAATATTTTCCTCTTCAAAAAAATTATCACCTTTTTGGATATTTTTTTTAATTGTTTCCTGCTTCATTTTTTGATTGTCTTCTCTGGAGTCAATTTCTTTAGAAAGCTCGTTGGGCGTGGGTTTATTCTTAGGTTGTTCCATAATAATAGTTTAGTTTCGCAAACTGAAAAATTGATGCCAGAAAAAGTTTTTGGATTTTTTTTGAAACTTTGATAAAATATTTTTGTTTATTAAAAATTCATACTTACTTTTGCACTCCCAAAAACAAATTTGGTAAAAAAAAAGTTCTTTTAAAATGTCTAAAAGAATCAGGATAAAACTTCAGTCTTACGATCACAATTTGGTTGACAAGTCAGCAGAAAAAATCGTAAAGACAGTACGCAGTACAGGTGCAGTAGTAACAGGACCAGTTCCTTTGCCCACTCATAAAAAAATATTTACCGTATTGCGTTCGCCACACGTTAATAAAAAAGCGCGTGAGCAATTTCAGTTATGCACGCACAAGCGTTTGCTGGATATTTATACCAGCAGTTCAAGAACCGTGGATGCGTTGTCAAAACTTGACTTACCATCAGGTGTTGACGTGGAAATTAAAGCGTAAAGCTTATTGCCTTTCTCTCTTCAGTTTAATTTGAAGAAAAATCGGCTTAGTTCTTATAAAAGTTGTAACACTCATCTCCAACAAGTTTTGGAGCGCTGGGTATAATAATAAAAGAAATGAAAAGTATTATTGGAAAAAAAGTTGGCATGACCAGCATTTTTGATCCTAATGGCAAGCAAACCGCTGTGACCATTATTGAAGCAGGCCCTTGCGTAATAACGCAGGTGAAAACTGTAGAAACTGACGGCTATAACGCTGTACAGATAGCCT
>JBDSBN010000075.1:0-9375 GCA_039921585.1 Ginsengibacter sp.
CTATGGAAAATTTGCCGGAGCCAATATCTCTCAGAATTCCGGTGCGCCCGGTGGTGGTATCACTATCAAACTTCGGGGGATCACCTCTATTGTAGGGAATTCGCAGCCACTTTTTATTGTAGATGGAGTGATCTATGACAATTCCATAATCAGTAACGGAACAAATTTAATTACTAAAGCGGCAGGGCAAGGGAGTACACTTTTGCAAGAAAATCCTTCCAACAGAATTGCCGATCTTGACCCGAACGATATCGATAGAGTGGAAGTTTTAAAAGGAGCTTCAGCAGCAGCTATTTATGGATCGAAAGCAGCAGCAGGAGTAGTGATCATTACTACCAAAAGAGGAAAATCAGGTAAACCTAAAATAGAACTTTCCCAATCTGTTGGGGCTCAGATGCAGCTACGCAAATTAGGAGAGCGTCAATGGAATGATGAGAAAGTAACAAAATCTTTTGGGCCCAGCGGGTTGGCTATTTATCAGGCCAATAACAAGAAAACGTATAATTATGAAGATGAACTCTATGGCAACAAAGGAATGATGGTTGATAGTAGATTAAGTGTGAGCGGTGGAAATGAGAACACCACCTATTTCTTTGGAGTGACCCGAAATGATGACGAGGGCATCGTAAAACATACAGGATATCAAAAGAAATCATTCCGGTTGGGCCTTACACAAAAAGTGATCGACAATATAGATATTTCATTGAGTAGCAACTATGTAGAATCTCAGGCCGATCGGGGATTATTTGGAAACGATAATACCGGCGCCTCCATGGGTGTCTCTTTTGTTTCCACCCCTTTCTGGGTTAATCTTTATCCCGATGATCAGGGTAATTACCCGAATAATCCGGTGACTGCTTCTAGTTTTTTGCAAACCCGCGATTTAATTACAAACAGGGAGATTGTTAATCGAACTACCTCAGGAGCAACTGCCACCTGGAAGGTTTTTAAGAAGTCCAGCAATTCATTAAATGTCATTGCAAACGGAGGAATTGATAATTATACAATGAACACGGTTTCCATATTCCCTGCTATCCTCCAATTTCAAAAAGATGGGAGAGGCACAAATGGCGCCTCCATATATGGAACCACCATCACCCGCAACAGCAACCTGAGCTTATTTCTCGTGGAAGAATTCAGACCAAATGAAAAGCTCATTTTTCGGACACAAGTTGGCGTTACCCAGGAAAAGGTTAATATCAATTCAGTCCTAAATACTGCCACACAATTAATTGGCACCCAAACCAACGTGGATCAGTCAGGAGCAGTGCAGGTAGCACAGGGAAAAATCATTCAGCTCGATCGGGGATTTTTTGCACAGGAAGAGTTTAATTATAGAGATATGTTTTTGATCACTGCAGGATTGAGGGGTGACAAATCTTCCCGCAATGGCAATTCAGATAAGCTGTATTATTATCCCAAACTTTCAGGAGCCATCAATATCCATGAATTTTCTTCTTTTAATTCAAAAACGATTAGTCAGTTAAAATTAAGAGCTGCTTATGGACAATCGGGGAACTTCGCTCCATTTGGCGCAATCTATACAGCCTTAGGTCCTTCTGTATTTAATGGTACTACCGGATCTTTAATTTTAACAACCAGAGGAAACAACAGTTTAAAACCAGAAAAACAAATAGAATTAGAAACAGGTGTAGATGTCGGATTTTTTCAAAACCGGCTAAGTGCTGAATTGACCTATTACAGGAAACGGGTGGAAGATTTAATTTTAAATGTACAGGTTCCTGCTTCCTCCGGATTTACACTTGCCTGGGGAAACCTGGCGACCATTCAAAACAAGGGGGTTGAAATAGGCATCACTGCCATACCTGTTCAAACAAAAACAATCCGATGGATGTCCCGTATTAATTTTTGGAAAAATGAAGCAGAGGTGACTAAGCTTAATGTACCCGCATTTAACCTTGGTGGATTTGGTGCTACTTTAGGAACATATCGGATTCAAAAAGGAAAAAGTCCTACCCAACTTGTTGGAATAGCAGGGCCAAAAGATAAGAGCAAAGTAGACCCCACCTCCGGTCTGGCGCTTTTCGGCGATGCTGAACCCGACTTCCAGGTTTCTTTCATTCAGAATGTAACCGTCAAAAACTGGGAATTCTCTGCACTTGTACATTGGAAACAAGGGGGAGAAAACATCAATTTGACCACTTTACTTTCAGATCTCTCGGGTACTTCTCCTGATTTTGATAAATTGAATGCAGATCCGGAACACAAAATACCAAATGGGGAATACAGAACTTCTCAGGTGGGTACATCAGCCTCTCAATATATTGAGAACGCCGGCTATGTAAGAATCCGTGAAATTGCTCTGAGTTATAGTCTACCAATCGAATGGTTTAAGGGAATTGCTGCAGTAAAAGTAGGATTCTCCGGCCGCAATCTTTTTAATTGGTTTACATATAATAGTTATGATCCGGAACAAAGCAATTTCGGATCAGGCGCTATCTCCAGCAACGTAGAAGTGACTCCATTCCCTTCTGCCAAGAGCTATAATTTCAACGTTTCGGTAAGCTTTTAATTTACACACAAAAAGTATTTATCATGAAATATACATACAACAAATTACCCTTAATCTGCCTGTTCATTGGCCTGCTTTTATTTTTAAACTCTTGCAAAATTGAACCGATTGCAGATACTAACAACCCCAGTCTGGATCATTTGGCAGATAATCCCACTCTGGGTGAAATTCAAAATCTGGTAACAGGAATTGAATCCGGCATGCGAACTGATATGTCATTTTATTGGCATGACCTGGGTGTTTTAGGTCGCGAATATTATCATTTTTCCACCTCAGATCCACGATGGACATCAGACCTCGTAGGTAAATCAGGGGCCATTCTTGACAACAATACATTTTACACAACCCGACCTTACAATTCTATTTATCTGGCCATTAAAAATGCTAACATTTTACTCAGCGGACTTACCAATACCAAAGCGACAATACCGGAGGAGCAGCGAAAAGCAGGTATGGCTTACGGTTACACCATGAAAGCCTATCAATTTCTTTTGGCCTGGAACCTTCAATATGATAATGGCATCCGTGTAGATGTAGCCAATCCGGATGCACTTGGTCCGTTTCTGCCTAAGGCCGAAGCTTTAAACAGAATAATTTCCTTAAATGATTCAGGCTATGCCATTCTCAGTGCAAATCCAGCCGTGGCATTGCCGTTTAAAAGCACGATTTATGGCAATACTGCTGGTATGTTTGGCCAATTTAACCGGGCATTGGCAGCAAGACTGGCAGTGTATAATAAAAATTGGAATGGCGCCCTAACAGCTTTAAGTAAATCTTTTTTTGAGATGAACGGAGATTTAAAAAAAGGTGCCTATTATATCTATTCTACTGCTGGTGGTGATATGTTGAACCCTGTTTATGAACCCTTAAACTCCAGCGGAGAAGTAAATGTGGCTCAGGCAAGTTTCCAGGCAAATGCGGAAGCCGGAGATTCCCGGTTAAATAAAATTGCAAAACGTACAACATCTGTTGTCCTGGATGATCTTACCGGAATTTATGATCTTTATGTATATAAAACCAATATCGATCCTGTACCCATTATTCGAAATGAAGAATTAATTCTTATTTATACCGAAGCAAAAATACAATTGGGAGGAGCATTAAATCTGGCAGATGCGGTAATTGCCATCAATGTTATCAGAAGAGCGGCAAGTCTGCCAATATATTCAGGTGCTTTAACGCAATCAGCCCTTATCACTGAAATGTTAAAACAACGGCGGTATTCATTATATGCAGAGGGACACCGTTGGATTGATATGCGTCGATACGATTTATTGAACCAATTACCCAATGACCGGCCGGGAGATCGTGTATGGCCTCAATTTCCAAGACCTGCGGGTGAATAACGCATGACAGCATTCATGCTGCTGCAAGTAGTTTGAATGTAGATTTCTTTTACAACAAATAACAATGAACCATCTTCAAATCAGATTGTATGTGGAGGTTATTGTGTGATTCAAATTCATTCTTACAAAATGCAGGTCACACAGGAATTATCTAATCATTTACCCGGCTATTAGCCGATGATTTTCAAAAACAAAAAATATTAGACCACTATTTTTTTTTTTTTGATTTTTTAAAAAACAATAAATTAGCATTTTCCCAAATCCTGTAACCGGTGAATATATTCATGTATGACTGAGCGATCTGCCGGAGGGTATTTATAGTATCCGCTTACCAAACAATCGGCAAACGGATTATTCTAAAACATTCGAACAGCAAGGAGGCACAACCACTCAAACCATTCCGTGGGATAAAAAGTGGAGCAATGGAATTTACCAGCTAGAGATATCGATACCCGACGGAGAAACAGAAGTACTCAGTGTATTAAGATAAATTTTATTGGTGTTGGCGAATAAATAATGAAAATGTAATTTCATGTCTATTTTTTCAATAGTTTACATTTATCAATGATCATAATCTCTGACGGATTTTTCTTTAAAAAAACTGAAAAAGATTATTATCCAAACGCTTATCAATAATTATTGATCTAACTTATAACTTTCTGCTGCATGAAAAGTGACATTGCAATTCTTCATAATTATTGGCTCACTTGCCAAAATAAGACCAAAGGAGAAACCGCTTTACCTAAAATTTCCTTTGACAAAATCACTAACTCCTTATTTGGAGTAGGCAATTTCTATTACTACATTATTGACTTTTTTGACATGTCTGTTTCACATGTAAGTTCATCAGTCAGAGACATTCACGGTTTTGATCCATTAAAGATGAGTTTCAACGATGTTTTGAATACCATTCATCCGGAAGATATTTCTTTTGTTAATAAAGCAGAGGCTGCATCTTTAGACTTTGTATTTAAAAATTTTGGCCCGGAACAAATACTCAGCTATAAAATCAGTTATAACTTCAGATCGAAAATGAAAAACGGGGAATACGCCATGCTCAATCATCAGGCGCTAATCCTGACTTTAGACGAATCTGGCGGCTATGGCAAATCTTTAAATATCCATACCAGAATAGACCATCTTTGCCCGGTCAATCCCGGAACATTTTCTCTGATTGGTCTCAATGAAAATCCTTCGTACCTGAATTTAAGCATAGAAGGTGGTACCGATAAAAAATTCAGTTTTTCGAAAAGGGAAATTGATATCATCAAACTTATTTCAGATGGAGAGAATAATGAAACAATTGCTCAAAAACTAAATATTAGTGTATTAACTGTGAAAACACACAGACGTAATATTCTTTCTAAATCAAATTGCAAAAACACAGCTCAATTGATAAAAAAGAGCATGGTATACGGAATTATTTAATCTTACCTTATACTATCCTTTCCCTTTACTACGCCTATTTTCCTTCATGATTTATCCGGTATGCCTTCGATATTTCTTACATACATGTTCGGTACATGTTCGGTATATGTTCGGTATATGTTCGATGATATATACCGAACAAGTGTTGAATATATACTGCACATAATCCAAAAACCAACAGAATCATGTATGAATTAAACTAAGTAAAAAAATCAGGGTAGTTTCTTAGCGGTGAAGGTTTCTAATATTCATGCCTATAAGGATTTCGAGCTCACCACTATAAAAAATGGGAAGAAATTCTTAAACAACTCCCTCCCATTTATGTTAACCAAAAACAATCAATAATTAATTACCTCCTGCCCACCAGACTTTATCGGTATATACATATTGACCATTCCCGTAAGCAGCTGCCACAACAGGATTGGCAAGAACATCTGAATTTCCATAGGTATATCTTAAAGGAAACTTATCTGTATTAAATGGGTTTTCAAGTTTGATTAAATTTCCTTCTCCCAAAGCTCTCAATCGTCTGATATCATTATACATTTCAGTAGATTCCCCGGAAGCACCGAAAAACGCAAGGTATTTTTGAAGCATCACAGCTTTTAATGCATCTGTTGCAAACATGGGTGAAACATCATTTTTAAAGTAATTTTCAGCCACACCAGTTGACAAATCAATCGTTGCACCTATTCCCCAATCATTGTTTGTAGCTTTCAATGTTCTTTGAAGATTCGCAAAAGCAGCCACAACAGCATCTTCCAGAACGGGTTTAGCATCGTTTAATCTATTTAACCTGACTAAAGCTTCCGCCTTTAAAAAGAGTAATTCATGATAACTTAATAACAATGTTGGAGCTGTTTTAGAATATTCCGGGATGGAAATGTCATAAACATATTGCTGCTGAACCGGAGAACCATTAGGAGCAGAGCCCGCTAATGCCTGTTCTAAAGTTAATTGTTCAAAATCATAATTCATGAAAGATTGTACCCCGCGTGGATCATTCAAAGCTTTAAATTTGGTCAGCAAACTTTTGCTTGCCCCAAAACCATCTCTGCTATTAGAAAATGCTCCCAACGGATTTGTAAGCGCCCCACCATCATATACATCAAACTTCATTTGTTCTGCTGCAGAGGCAAAAGATTTATCCACATTCGTTATAATGCTATTTAAATCGCCAGGTTTGTTTGCACTGCGAAACAAGGTTCGCATGGTGTAGCGTGCTTTCAATCCGTACGCTGCTTTTTTCCACAATGAACTTTTACCCCCATAAATCAAATCCTGGTTACCTATAGGAGAGGCATCTGATTTATCCAGTTGGACAATTGCGTCATCTAAGTAAGCAAGAATCATCGGATATAGTTCTGATTGCTTATCAATTTTTGGTTGCAAATGAGCCGGTGAACCATCCGGCTTTAATATACCGGATTCACTAAAAGGCACATCGCCCCAATAATCTGTTAACACACCCAGATTATAAGCCATCAGTACTTTGGCAATACCATTTGTAACATGATTATTTTCTTCACTTCCTCCCTGGGAAGTTTTTGCTATAACAATTTTCAACGCTTTAATATTATTATAGATTTGCCCCCATACATTATTATATGTTGTTGAAGAAGTAGGTTCTCCTAATCTGATTTCAGCATTATATTGCTGATTCCATACACCTGTTTCATGCTCTACATACAAAGTGGCATAAAGCGAAATTTCACCGCCTACGATATTAAACGCCGTTGAAGTGATCAAATCAGTTACCAAAAATTTCGCCGGTACATCTTCCGGGTTATTGGGATTGTGATTCACTTTATCTAAAGCATCCTTGGAACATGCCGACAAAAACAACACCACACATAACCATAGGCTCAGTCTAAATATTTTAATATTTTTCATGATTTATATTTTTAAATTAGCTGTTTCTAAAATTGAATATTTACACCTGCACCAAAACTTTTTGTTGTGGGTAACGTAAAACGTTCAAATGCTCCCGACATGTTATTATTACCCTGACTTGATTCAGGATCTAAAGTGGGGGCATTTGTCCATAGTAATAGATTTCTCGCAAAAAGATTTACAGACATATTTAAATTCGTCTTTTTAATCAGCTGAACGCGAAGAGCCAATTCTCTCAATTTTAAGAACGAACTATTTATGATACTGCTTTCATTGATATCATTGAGCACTGAAAAATAGTTTTGGATATTATTACCAGTCACGGCTATAGTATTTTTTTCTCCGTTTTGTGTTACAGCTCCTTCGAAAATAATAGAATTCCTGTCTCTGGCTCTTGCAGATTCTCGGCTTGCTCCATAAAGCCCCAACAGCCCAGTAGTACCTCCATACATCTGCCCACCTGATTTCCAATCAGCTACAGCCGTAAGAGTGATCATCCTATAAGTCAATCTGGTATTCCCTCCCAGGATAAAATCCGGCGCAACTCTGCCGATCACACCTGGTGCTCCAGCAATCGGGAATCCATCCTGATCCACTACTTTGCGTCCCTTATCATCTCTTTGGAAAGTTGACCCAAAAATTACCGGAAACTTATCACCGATTCCTGCACGTACCTGAGGAGTAACAAACCCACCCAGGAATATACTTTCCACACCTGGGGCCAGCTCATCAACATAGTTATCAATTTTTGAAAAGTTGGCACCGATACTCCAATTAACACTTCCATTTCTTAGTACATAGACGTTCAAATTGATTTCATGTGCGTTCGTATGAATTTTCCCACCATTGGTCATGAATCCGGATGCACCCGTGGAACCAGCAAGTGGCACTTCAAATATTTGATCTTTTACATTTTGTCTTGAGAAAGTATAATTTAAATCAATCCGATTATCCAAAAAGCTAAAGTCCCCGCCTATTTCATAGGAAGTAGTATTTTGCGGCTTCAGATTAGCATCGTAAATAGTGGTGCTTGGTATATAGCCACTAATACCACCAATCGGGTATAAAATTGGGGTCGAGTTATAAAAACCTCCGCCATAAGTCGGAACTGTATAGAAATTCGGATAATAAATACCTGCCTGTCCTACCTGTGCAACAGATCCGCGAATTTTACCATAATTTAAAATCGTGCTATTGCTTAAACCATTAAGTTCGGTAAATACAAACCCTAAAGATGCCGATGGATAAAAGAAATTTCTATTATCTCTGGGCATGGTAGAAATTCTATCCGCCCGACCGGTTAGATTAAGATACAGCATCCTTTGATAGGATAGAGAAATATTGGCAAAATTTCCAAATGTTCTGTCTCTTCTGCTTGTTTCTGTGGCATTTTTTGTTCCTGTATTATCCAAATGACTCCATCCGCCAAAGGCGAAATCCTGACCAAATGCATCAACATATTTTGTATTTCTATTTACAATTTCATTTCCGATTAATGCATTTAATTTAAAATCCGAATTGATTTCATAATTAAAGGTTGCAGTCAGGAGTGAGTTCAATGTAGTGTTTGTAAAACTGTATTCATCAATACTGGAGCTTCTCGATGGCGAACCAAAACCCCACAAATCGCGGTAATTTGTTGTGTAAGCATCCCCACCTACCTGATATTTGATTTTAAGGTCAGATTTATTTGTTAATTTTTTGGAATATGTCAAAGAAGTACTTCCAAAGAATCTATTGTTTTTTTCATTAAAATGATTATTCTTCGTTCCCCAATAAGGATTCACAAATGTACCGCCTCTATAACCTACGGGTTGGTATAAATTACCTGCTGCGTGATAAGGAATTCCTTTCAAATCATAACTTGGCGGAGCCGGGTAAACGGTAGCAACGAGACCGTCATTTGCCCCGGGAGCTTTGTCTATTTCAGAGTTGGTAAAGAACCCTTGAAAATCAGATTTAAAATGTTCTGACAATATACTTTCTGCAGAAATGCGGGCATTATATCTATTCATCCCGGTATTGGGAACAATTCCTTTCTGATTTGTGCTTCCAAGGGATAAAGAATAAGAACCATTTTTAGTAGCATTTGTTACTCCAATAGAATTATTGAAAGTAGTTCCTATCTGGAAGAAATCCTTTACATTATTATAAACTCCCGGCTTTACCCAAGGA
>JBDSBN010000076.1:0-8662 GCA_039921585.1 Ginsengibacter sp.
CAGTTAAGAGGAACTCTGAAGAAAAAAAGGAAATACCAGAAACCGCTCCAATCAAAGAGGTTCCAAAATCCCGTCGTCAGTCAGTTCCGGTTCCAGTGGTAAAATTGCCTCCCGTAAAAGTGATCAAACCGAAAGTAATCAAACCAGTAATTAAACCAGTGATAAAACCAGTGATAAAGATTCTTAATTAATTACAAAACAATCTCATGAAATCAATACTCATCATCAGCACAATTATAATAAGCAGCAATATCTGTTTTGGTCAAAACGACACTATTCCTGCCACAGAAGAATCTACACCTAAAAAGTCGACTTTAACTCTGGGAACCGTATACTCCAATAACGCGAGCTATTACGGACAACGATCCGAAGAAAAGACGCCATACATTGCGGCTGCGGCAAGCTACCGGCTTAAATCGGGATTCTATTTTACCGGACAAACATTTAAACTTTTAAGTGAAAAAACATCTGATGTTTCAGCTGTCAGTTTAGGTGCAGGAATCAATATAAATATGGGTGAAAACTTTTCCACAGACATCAGTTATAGTCATAGTTTTTTCCCGGCTCATTCTCCATTGCTGCAGGCAGGCAATACAGACAATGCCAGCCTTACTTTTGCACATAATGGATGGTTTAAAACAAGTCTTACCGGCGATTACGCCTTTGGAAAAGCCGAGGACATTTTCACTACCGGAGAAATCTCAAAAGACATCAGTTTATTTAGCATCGGGAAAAAAGATATCGTCAGTTTTTCTCCTTCTGCCAATATAGTTGCGGGAACCCAACATTTTTATCAAACATATATTACAGAGAAAAAAACAAGGGATAGTCTATTTGGTGTGATTACGGGTCCTATTTTTGGAACTCCTCCGCCCCAAACTGAAACCAAACAAGTGCACAAAACCAGTTTTGATATATTATCGTATAATGTAAGGCTCCCAATTTCCTATAGCAGAGCGCATTATATGATTGAAGCAGCGGCTCAACTCTCTTTTCTGAGCGAGCATGTTGATACTAAAAATGAAAAGATGAATTCGTTTTTAACCTTCAGTTTTTATTACCAATTTTAAGTTTATGAAAGTATTGATAATTGAAGATGAAAGACCCCTGGCCAGGGAAATGAAATTGTTTTTAGAGAAGGCATTCTATCTGTGCGATGTAGCGTACACTGCAGCCCAGGCAAGACAGATGATGATCGATAACAGTTACGACTTTTTGCTGCTCGATTTGGGATTACCGGATGGAGATGGGTTGGACCTTTTAAATGATACAAAGAGAATGTGCCCGGATGCGTCTTATATCATCATTACCGCAAGAGGAAAATTAGAAGATAAAATTAAAGGATTGGACCTTGGAGCGGATGACTATCTTGCTAAACCATTTTCTTTATTGGAATTACAATCAAGGATGCATGCTATATCGCGGCGCAAATCAGGAAATAATGTTCCGTTAATAGAATTGGGTGATTTTCACATTGACCTGAACAAGCGGGTAGTCAATTTCCAAACGGATGAAGTCGTTTTATCCAAAAAAGAATTCGATCTTCTGAGTTATATGATCCTGCACAAAAACAGACCACTAACCAGGCTTCAATTAAGTGAACATATCTGGGGCAATTTTTCTGATGATGATTATGATTCCAATTTTATCGATGTACATATAAAAAATATCCGGAAAAAAATGTCGGCATTTGCATCAGTAGATTGGTTGCAAACATTAAGAGGAATTGGTTATAAAATTAAAATCTAGTACCCTTTGAAACTACTTACCAAACTAACGCTTTTTATAACGCTCAGTAAGATGCTGATTGTGTTGTTATTCGTGTTGTTGCTCCCTTTTTTAATTGATCTGGTAAGTTTTAATTACACCAATTACTACCTGACCGAACAAAAGAAAAAAGTACTGGATGTCATTGATAAAAACGGACTGGATTATTACCTGCAGGGAGATGAGGCTTATGCGAGCTATACAATGCTTAAGGAAGAGTATATTTCTTTGATTCCGGCAGATTCCGGTTTTTTGAAGGATACCATTGAGACTTCCAAACGGGTAGTAGAAGAGGATACTTTAAAATACAGAATTCTCATCCATAAATTAAAATACCATGATGAAAATTATGTTCTTGAAATAGGAAGAACTACGGCAACAATCGGAGAATACAACCGCCTTTGGCAACAGTTTACTTTGTATATATTGATCGGTCTGATTATTCTTACTTTAATAATCGATCTGATCTATACAAATATCATTCTCCGCCCGCTTTCAAGAATTATCAAAACAAAACTTTTAAATAGAAAATTCCCTTTTAAAGAACCACTTTCTCCCATAAAAACTTCCACAACGGATTTTAAGCTTTTGGATGCATCCTTGATCAATCTGATGGAAAAAATTCACGAGGCTTTTGATAAAGAAAGAGAATTTACTTCTAATGCTTCGCATGAATTAATGACTCCGATCAGTATACTCCAAACGAATGTTGAAAACCTGATGATGGAAGAAGATATTAGTGAGGAGTTGCAGGAAAGATTATCAACAATGATGAAAACCATCAGCCGGTTAAAAAGAATTGTGCATTCTCTATTATATATTTCAAGAATTGAAAACGACCAATTTGTAAAATCAGACGCTATAAACATTCATGGCATAATAGAAGAAGTGATGGAAGAACTTTCTACCCGATTGGAAACAAAATCCCTCCGGTTTGTGAATGAGGTTTCCAGGGAAGTAAATATCCAAAATGTAAACAGGGATCTGATCTTTCAGCTTTTGTACAACCTGATAAACAATGCCATCAGGTACAATAAAGAATCTGGATCAATTCAAGTCTCCTCTATTTTCTCTAAAGAAAATGAATTTCAATTAGTGATTAAAGACACGGGTGTGGGAATCAAAGAAGAAGAATTAGGAACGATTTTCAATCGATTTAAAAAATCAGGAAAATCACTTGGTGAAGGACATGGACTTGGATTATCGATCGTAAAAAGCATCATCTTATTTCATGATTTTAAAATTAATGTTACTTCAACCTATCATGTTGGCACAGAATTTATCATATATATCCCTGAAAACCAGACCACCCGATAAATTTTATTGATGATTAAAATACAATCCTGCCCTATTACCTCTGCAATATAACCGGCAATGTATATTCGGCTTTTTTAGAATTATCATTAAAATAAAATACAAAAGACACCCTCACATTACCTCTGAGACCAATTAAATCCTGGCCAGAAAAAAGAGGGTATGTCTTTTGTATTATCGGTTTTCATTCTCATTAAATAAAAAATTAAGCAGATGAAAACCAGGACAAAAAAATATTTTCAAAATCTTAAAGCTGATTCCGGAGACAAAAAAGGGTCAGCAAGCCGGGCAGGTTATGACGAACAAAATGAAATAACCATCAGACAACCAAAAGCCAATCCTGCACCCTCTAAAACGGAAGAGAAAATGCAGCAGAAAATTGGCAAACAAAAATCTTCCCAAGTCGATCAGCACCAATCAGAAAAATAACGTTTACATTTTTTAAAATGCTCCCAGACTTATCAATTCAAATTAGTTATTTGTTTTTGCTGGCTATTCCTATTGCTTGTATTGCCTGGACTGTAACTCACGAAGAAGTTTTCAGGGAACCCAGAGAGTATTGTGTGGACAAATCTGAAAACAGTAAGACACTATTAAAACGAAAGTTTTTTTACCTCTTTACCTGTGAATACTGTTTCAGTCATTATATCGTTTTGTTTTTCTTATTTATCACAAAATATCAGCTCCTATTTTCTGATTGGCGTGGCTATTTAATTGCTTTCTTTTCCCTGGTTTGGATTGCGAATATCTACATGAGCCTTTTTGGATTTTTAAGAGTAGGAATGAAAAAAGAAAAAGTAGAAGCTAAAATAAAAGAAGTCAAATTGAAAGAAAATGAAGATTTTTTAAAGGAAAAAAAATAATACCACCATCAGATTAGGAATGAATGTTCTTTTAGGGGCGATTGAAGGTGTCAAAGAAAAGAGTCTGCATTAAATTTTTCCTATAATTGATACGTCACAGGGGTTGCATTAAAATGCATTGTTTACTTTCGCGCCTCTTCAATTATCTGATCTATAAAAATGTCCATTCCAAACTACCCTTCTAAAACGGATCACTCTACATCTGCGGGCAATGTTTTCCTGATTGCAGGAATTCTGCTAGTGGCTATAAATTTAAGACCAGCTCTGGCTACTGTGGGGCCATTAATCGGACAGATTAGAACAGCCACCGGGCTTTCCAATTCAATGCTAGGCTTACTCACTACCCTACCCTTATTGGCATTTGGAATTGTTTCCTCTCTCACATCTCTTGTTACACGTCGATTCGGAATTGGCTATACCTTACTTGGGGCAATGCTACTGCTGACTATTGGCATTGGCTTAAGATCTCTCAATGGAATTTTCTTTCTTTACTTTGGAACCATGCTCCTGGGAATTAGTATTGCCCTCGGAAATGTGCTCTTACCCAGCATTACAAAACAAAACTTCCCTGCAAAATCAGGCATGATCACAAGTTTGTACTCCGCTGTAATGGCTATTGGAGCATCCCTTGCAGCAGGTGTTAGTGTTCCTTTATCCCAAACAGGCCTGGGTTGGAGAGGCACACTAAGCATCTGGGGGTTACTGGCATTACTAGCCTTTCTCTGCTGGCTTCCTCAGATTCAACTTTTCAAAAAGACAGATTCCAATGGAAGTTATTTGAAGTCAATGCAATCTTTAATTAAGAAATCCCTTGCCTGGAAAATCGCTTTATTTATGGGTCTTCAATCGAGGACCTTTTATATTATTCTTGCCTGGCTGCCAGAAATTTTGCAAAGCAGAGGCTTGGATGCTCATTATTCCGGATGGATGCTGTCGCTCTCACAAGCCACGGGCATTGCAGGTTCCATTGTTGTTCCGCTTTGGGCATCCAAAAAGAAGAATCAACAAAGCATCGTTTTGATCCTTTGCATTTTTGAAGCGATAGGTATTTTGGGATTGCTCTTTTCTTCCTTAAGCATGGTTGTTATTTGGGTTTCATTTATTGGATTTGTATTGGGAGGGTGTTTTGGATTGGCATTGCTTTTAATAGTATACCGTTCAAAAGATACCACCACGACAACAGAACTTTCCGGTTTTGCACAATCCATCGGTTACCTTGTAGCCTGCACAGGGCCGATCATTTTTGGAAAACTATTTGACCTTTCAGGAAGCTGGACGATTCCTCTTTTACTACTTTTAGTTATTACAGCGATCAAACTTATGGCTGGTCTTGGAGCAGGAAAAGAAGGAAAAATATAAAGGTAATTACGTAGGGAAGTTTATTCCAGGAAGGAAATAATAAGAGGTGTATAAATAACCTATTATCCACCATTAAAATACTTGCATCAGGTTCAAGAGTGTCCCAAAATTTCATCTTTAAATTGAAAGAACAAAGATTATAGAATTCTCAGATAATTAAAAAGCCGGCCTTTTATAGCCAGCTTTTATAAAATTTACAATCAAAATTATTCCGTTACTTATCCCACCAAAGACGGTCAGTTCTTTCAACCGCCGGCACATTTTCTCCATTGCGTGAAGTAGTGGCACTTGGATAATTTGCCCGCCTGATAAATGTAGGCAAAATAACATTTTTCGGCAACGTAAAGTTCTTCATATTGTAATCAAACCTCCGCAAATCATCCCAGGTTACAGGCATGAGGAAACAAGCCAAATATTTTTCTTTCATGATTAGTGCCAGGGTCAGATTATCCTTTCCAACCGCTACAATCGGATTGTTGATATAATCAGTGATCATTCCTGCAGCCACATTCAGTTTTTCCATACTGGCGCTAATTCCAGCCAGGTAGGCAGTATACGCTCTGTCCTTATTAGAAGCTCTGAAAGCTGCTTCTGCTTCAACAAACCGCATCTCTGCATTTGTAATAATTTGTAAAGGAGAGTTTGTATTTGAATACCATTTTCCGGGTTCCAAATAATTCTGAACATGCTTGGTATTCTGTTCGCCCTGATACCCTGCTCCATTTGGTGTGCACCGATAACCTCCTGCGGGATACGTTACTCCCTGATATTTCCCTGCTTCTGTAGGGATCGTTATCTGTGGTAAACGCGGATCAAATAATCCATAGGTGACTCCATTGGTGGCTTCTATAAAATTCTCAGACAACCATACATCTAAGTTAAGGTTACGATTGGCAATAGCAGCACCGGCATACGGATTTCGAATGGTGAATTGAGTCACCTGCGCATCATCCGCATTGGTTGTGTATGCTTTGTCTATGGCCGCTAATACAGCCGTGGCGCTGTACTCACTCTTTTTTGAAATTTGATTTAACAAACGTGCTTTCAATGCATAACCGGTTTTGACCCAATTTACAAGCACCCCTTTGTGAATAAAATCACTGGCTTTCTTTAATTGTCCATCAATTCCTGGTTGTTGTAAAAGGGAAATTCCGCGATCCAGCATTACTATGCACGAATCATATAACACTTTATCCGTAGTAAATTTGGGAACAAGATTATTGACACCCACAAATGCTTCAGAAAATGGCATATCTCCCCAAACATTCATTCCCATACTAAGATTGATCGCTGAAGCAATATCTGCAATTCCAACATAAGCATTCCAGCCTTTTTCCTTTCCCATTTTTCTCATGTCGTACAAATCCGTTAACACATTATAAATGCCACCCCATGCTCCACTCCTATCTGTTTCATCATAAATATCCGTTGGAGATGCATTCCCGGGGGAAGCAAAATATTGCGAATAATAGGAAACCCAATCACCAACGTTATAGGTATTTATTGAAGTGGTATACGTGGTATTAGCAAGAAGTCCGGATATGGGAGGCTCATTAGCAGCATTTGGATTAGCATTAATATCGAGATATTTTTTGCACCCAATTGTAAACACTAACAGAAACAAACCCGTTATAATTGAATATTTTTTCATGATTGGTTAATTTTAGAAATTTACATTTAATGAAAATAAATAGCTGCGCATAGGAGGATAGGTAAATCCTGCCTGCGAACTGCCGGACAAACTGCCCGTGATGGCATCACTTGACTCCGGATCAAACCCATTGTACGGTGTTGATAACCATAAGTTGTTTCCTGTAAAACTGATCGTCGCCCGATTAATGATGGTTTTATCCAACCATTTTGCCGGTAAAGAATAAGCTAAGCTGACGTTTCGCAACCTGACCCAAGAGGCATCCTGAACAAATTCTTCGGAAACACCCCGATAAATATTCCGGTAATACCCACCCGTGTAATTGACGTTATCAGGGCCTATACCTTGTCCGAGGTATGCGGGAGTTGTATTCGGTGAGCCATCCGCATGTACACCATCAAATACAATAGATTCAAAACGGTTTTCTGTATACTTTGCAATTCCAAAGGCAGCCATAAAATTATCTAGCTGATTCCACTTTTCAAGCCCTTGCTGTGTATCAAACATAAAGGAAAGACTCACGTTTTTATAATTTAAGGTATTACTAAAACTACCAATCCAGTCGGGCATGGAATTACCAACAACTTTCGTGGTACTCGCTCTTACTGGGAATCCTTTTGCATTAATCACAATCGGTAAACTTTTATCTATAAATAAAGGATCCGGTGTTTTAGTGCCGTAATATCGTTCCCAATGTCTTCCATATATATCTCCGACAGAATACCCTGGTCTGTACCTAAAGGATGGTCCGGAACCTCCGTAACCAAAGGAACTACCGCCCGGCAAATATTCCAATCCCGGATAAATAGACAGGATCTTATTTTCATTTGTTGAGAAATTTATCATCATATTCCAACTGAAGTCATTCTTCACAATAGGTTTACCTGAGAGGGATATTTCAACGCCCTTGTTTTCGATTTCTCCGGCATTTAAAGTCACATTTGTAAAGCCAGTTTCGGGAGCAGTAGATACATCCATAATCAGATCTTTACTATTGGATTTGTACCAGGTTAAATTCAATCCCAACCGGTTATTGAAGAAATTCAGATCGGTTCCAATCTCAAAAGAGGTGGTCATTTCAGGCTTAAGATCCGGAATTCCGGAAGCCCCATTACGGGTCCACCTACTTACATTATTAATCGGGATTCCTGTAGGGACATACACAATACTAGTGCTATAAGGATTTGCATCCTTACCTATCTGCGCAAGAGAAACCCGGAATTTTCCGTCTGATACCCAATTAGGCATTTTAATATTATCAGAAAAAATGTAACTCAAACTTGCAGATGGGTAAAAGAAAGATCGAAAATCCGGTTCAAGTGAGGATGTCCAGTCATTTCTACCTGTTAGAGTCAGGAATAAATAATTATCGTAACCTGCTGTAAATTCCCCATATGCGCCGATAATTCGATACTGTTCTTTGTATTGAGCTACAGATTGAACATTCGTGTTACTAAGACTAAACAGATTGTATACTCCTAATTCCCTTCCGGTAGCAGAAGTCAAATTGATGGAACGATCCAATAAATCATGTCCAACACGCAGTGTCGTTTTCAATTTCGTATCCCAATCCTTCTCAAACGTTAGCATTATATTGGAGTTAATCTGGGTATATTGTCTACGATATTCCCCTACAAACCCAAGTCCGTTATCATCAGATCCAACTACTTCACCAGGCACGCCTTTCGGACCTGGAGATGTGGCAGTG
>JBDSBN010000077.1:0-2616 GCA_039921585.1 Ginsengibacter sp.
TGATATTTAATATCGATGGAAAAGGCAAAATAAAGGACTCCTGGATTGGAAAAACTTTCATTCATAGTAATCATCGGTTTTCATATGATGAAGTACAGGAAATTATAGATTCCGGCAAAGGAGAGTATAAAGAAGAGATTACCATTTTAAATTCGCTGGCAAAAATTTTCCGGAAAGAACGTTTTGCAAAAGGAGCAATTAATTTTTCTTCCATAGAAGTGAAGTTTAAGCTCAATGAAGAGGGGAAACCTTTGGAAGTCATTGTAAAAGAATCAAAAGAATCTCATCAATTAATTGAGGAGTTTATGCTTTTGGCAAATAAAACAGTAGCTAAGTTTGTTTCGAATGTAAAAGTCAACAAAAAACCAATTCCATTTCCATATCGGGTACACGATACCCCGGATGAAGAGAAATTAATACCGTTTGTAGTCTTTGCCAAAAAGTTCGGATATGAATTTGACACGACAGATGGAAGCACGATAGCCCGTTCATTTAATCAATTAATGAATGATGTTCATGGCAGGCCGGAACAGCATATGCTTGAACAATTAGGTATTCGTACCATGGCAAAAGCCATTTATACTACAGAAAATATAGGGCATTATGGATTGGCATTTGAAGATTATTGCCATTTCACCTCTCCCATCAGACGATACCCTGATATAATGGTCCACAGAGTATTACAACAAGTTTTGGAAAATAATGTGAAGCCGGATAAAGAAATGGAGGAAAAATGCAAGCATTCCAGCGCAAGAGAAAGAGCGGCAATGGAAGCAGAGCGGTCCGGAAATAAGTATAAGCAGGTGGAATTTATGATGGATAAAGTGGGAGAGGATATGGAAGGTGTAGTGAGTGGTGTTTCTTCTTTTGGTTTCTTTGTAGAAACTGTCAAAGAAAAATGTGAAGGACTCGTAAGCATTAAAGACCTATCCGACTATGATGAATTCCGGCACGATGAACAGGAGTTTGCCCTGGTGGGTGTGCGTACAAAACAAAAATTTAGAATGGGGGATAAAGTAAATATCAAACTGGTTTCTGCAAGTCTCGAAAAAAAGCAACTGGATTTTGATTGGATCCCTGATGGAAGATTCCAGGAAAAAGAGCAACCCGGCAGAAAAGTACAACACAAAAAAAAGAAAAAAATCAACTAAATTATCGATTGGTTTTCTCCTGAATTTTTCCGATATGGTGCACAATCCATTCGGCAAAAATGATTTATTAATGGGGGAATACGGCGATCGTCTAATAAAAAAGGTATATTAAACACCTTAAAAAAAAAGAACGAAATGTTAGAAGAATATACAAATCAACCACTTATACACGAAGACCATCAGGTACAGGTTTTTTTGTCTGGTGATAAAGGGCTTGCATCCTTTAAAGAACTTGCACAGCTATTTGAAAGTAAAATGGACTTGAGACATTTTCCTCAGCAACCTGAAAAGTTATATAATGCCGCGCAATATCTTTTAGATTTTGGCGGTAAAAGAATCAGACCGGTCATTTGTTTAATGGGTAACCAACTATTTGATGAAATAAAGGATGCAGCCTTTGATGTGGCGATCGCTGTCGAATTATTTCACAATTTCACTCTGGTGCATGACGATATTATGGACAGAGCTCCTTTGAGAAGAGGACAGCCTACTGTGCATATAAAATTTGGTGAGTCGACAGCTTTGCTTGCGGGAGATGTGATGCTGGTAAAAGCATACAGTTATTTAAATAAGATCAGCAATGAATATTTGCATAAAATATTAGAACTGTTCAATGACACTGCGCAGAAAGTTTGTGAAGGGCAGCAACTTGATATGGATTTTGAAAGTAAGGAAACAGTGGACTTTGATGAGTATGTTGAAATGATCAGCCTGAAAACTTCCGTTCTACTTGCTGCAAGTATTCAAATGGGTGCTATATTGGGTGGTGCAGGAGTAGGAAATCAACAACACTTATACGAGTTTGGAAAGAATCTTGGAATCGCCTTTCAAATTCAGGATGATTACCTGGATGCATTTGGAGATCCGGAGAAGTTTGGTAAAAAGCATGGTGGAGATATCATGGCAAATAAGAAAACTTTCTTATTGCTGCAGGCAATGAAAGTAGCCACTCCCGCTCAGAAGGAAGAATTAAAAAGACTTCTTGAAACTGATAATGATCAAAAGATTTCTTCAGTAATTGAAATTTATAAAGCCTGTAAAGTAGATGAATGGGCAAATGAATTAAAAACGAAGTATTTAAACATTGCTATGAAACATCTTGAAGATACTGCGGTGATTTCTGTAAGAAAAAAACCTTTGGAAGAACTTGCGCACTTGCTGATGGACAGAGAGGTTTAATTTCTGCATTTTTTACTAGCTGAAAATTGCTTTCTGTAAAATATACGGTGAGTAAATTACCAGTAATTACATATTTTAAATAACCTTTTAGTCACATTGATTGATTATTCAGAAGAATAGATCACCATTCATTTATATAAAAAAGGGATTTCGGTAGTTGAAATAGATATGTATGATCCGATGAGAAAATATTTCTAATGCGGGTTTCTTCAGATTGAATGGATAAAACATCTGTTTCTTTTCGTTTGTGAACACTTAACGGTCGTTCTACTTTTACCTTTTAATT
>JBDSBN010000078.1:0-11986 GCA_039921585.1 Ginsengibacter sp.
TAGTTAAGCCTCAAAATCTCCGAAAGTCTTTATTGTAGAAGGTTTATACACAAAAGTGTATATTATTTATTGCAAGTTATTTGTAAAATATCCAAAAAGCTTGCAAATTTATGTATGCTAAAACCCACGATTAAATCTCCGCAGTTGGGAATGTTTGGTTCTCTTGCCGATCAGTTAGATCAAAAACATCCACTATTTCTTTTGGCAAACAATATAAACTGGGCTGTTTTTGAAGATGCTTTCAAGGTGCATTATAGCTCCAAAATGGGAGCTCCTTCCAAGCCCATTCGTTTGATGGTTTCTCTTCTTATTTTAAAATATTTACGCAATCTTAGTGATGAAAATGTGGTAGAACAATGGTCAGAAAATTGTTATTACCAATACTTAGGTGGCATACAGTTTTTTACTCCTGGGTTACCATGTGTTCCTACAGAATTGGTTGCCTTTCGTCAACGAATTGGAGAGTCCGGTGCTGAACTTATTTTAAAAGAAAGTATCCGGATTAACAGAACAAAGAATGATGATGATTTTGGCAATGCAGTAAGCCTGGACAGCACTGTTCAGGAGAAAAATATCACCTATCCCACGGATGATAAAAACTATAAAAAGATAATTAAAAAGTGTTGGAAAATAGCCGATGAAGAGGGTATTGATTTACGACAATCTTACACCAGAACAGTAAAAAAGTTAAGCATTATGCAGCGTTTTAAGAAACATAGAAACGGTGCAAAGGAAGCCAGGAAAGCTGCCAAAAAAATAAAAACAATTGCCGGAAGACTATTGCGTGAAACGGCGAGAAAACTACCACTGGAAAGACTTGGAGCTCATTTGCCTTATTTAAAAATAGCCCAACAAGTTCTTTCACAAAAAAGAGGTGACAGTAATAAAATTTATAGTTTACATGAACCTGATGTAAAATGTTATGCAAAAGGAAAAGAGCATAAAAAATTTGAGTTCGGAAGCAAAGCTTCTATCATGGTAGACCAAAGCAGTGGTATTATTGTAGGTGCTATAAACTTTACTGAATCTCTGCATGATTCTAAGACAATCCCCAAAGCATTGGAGCAATACAAAAGGTTAACCGGAGAGCAGCCAAAAGATGTATTTGTAGACAGAGGATACAGGGGGAAAAGTGAATATAACTCAACTAAAATAAACATCCCAAAACCAGAAAAAAATATATCAAAACAAAAAAGAAATGGGCACATTAAACGTGCAGGAATAGAACCAGTAATCGGTCATCTGAAACAAAGCTACAGACTCAAAAGGAATTTTTTGAAAGGTATCTTAGGGGACAACATGAACGTAATTTTTGCTGCTGCTGCGATGAACTTTAAACGACGAATGATCCTCTGGCGTACAGAGGCAATTCGACGTTGGGTACTCCTCTTCAAATTCTTTCTAGAGGTTTACTGGAATATTTATACCCTTTCACGTAAAGTGACTTTTTGAGGGTTAACTAAATATTTAAAAATAAAAGTGAAAAATCCGTGTTGTTGAAACTGCCGGATATGACACAGTTCATGCTTTATCCATTGTTGATTTTCTAAAAAACAGACCTTGGATACATTGTGCAGATATATCGTACTTCCTATGACAATAGCTACATTATCAGATCGTAATTTCCTGGATGCTAATTTGGCAATGAAAGAATTTTCTTTGATCGATATCTTCATAATTATCCCGGACTATATATGTCATAAAAAATTACCGGAGTGATTCATCTGTTAATGGTAATTGTACGCCAGCAGTAGCTTTCAGTATTTCTTCACTATGAATTGATGTCTTAGGCTTTTTAAATATTTTATAAATAATCCCTTTTTCATCAATCAGAAAAGTTGTTCTGAAAATTCCCATTGATTTTCTTCCATATAGATTCTTTTCTCCCCAGACACCATATTTTTCAATAATCTTTTTATCCGGATCAGCTAATAAAGTAAAAGGTAATTCATGTTTTTCCTCAAATTTCTTATGGCTTTCTTCATCATCCGGACTAACCCCAATCACTTCCATTCCTGCCTCCTTAAGAGCTGAATAATTGTCACGGAGATTACATGCTTCTGTGGTACATCCTGGGGTGAAGTTTTTTGGATAAAAATAAAGGACAACTTTCTTTCCGCGAAAATCTTTCAGGGCAACATTGTTTCCGTTCTGATCTTTTCCGGTAAAATCAGGCGCTTTATCGCCGGTGCTTAATTGAGTCATTTGGTAAGTATTTTAAGTGTTCTTTAATTTAATGGTTAAATGGTTAAATGGTTAAAATAGTTGAATAATTTGGTTGGTTTTTTCAACGATTCTAATAATCTATCTCGTAAATTCTATTACTCTTTCCGCTACATTTCCCGCCAGATCTTCTACGATTACCCTCATGGTATGTTTTCCTTTAGGAATCATTTCATCGAATGTATAAATAAAATTCCTGCCCTTATCGTTGGTGAAACGCAACCATTGGCCATTTACTTCTGCCCGGAATTTACGAATACTATTATTATTATCCCTGGGGGTGAAAATAATGCTTCTGCTTTGAGAAAGATTGGCACCATTCGCAAACCCGCCAATTACCGGGGCTTCATTGTCTACTATAAGCTCAAAGTCTCCGAAAGTCCGAAAGGAGGAAGTATACCACTCACCTTCTTTTGTTGCCTGCGATACTTCTGTTTTGCCATTCCACGTTCGTTTTATAAGCACTTTGTCTTTCAGGCTGTCCGAGATAAATTTAGTGGGCTTAATTTTTATGGTGAATGCATCCTGCACAGGAATCAGGCCGGAAAATACAGTGTGAATATTTGAATATGAGTTTGGATCAGTTGAAGCCTTTTGTGTAGGGATGAATGCAATGGAATCATATAATGCCTCAGGTGTTAAGTACACATGCAATTCTTCATTTTCAAAGACATTCACATACCCGGGATGAAATTCTCTTGCATTGTAAAAAAGTTCTGATTTGTTCGGGTTGCCTGTTTCTGTGATCAATCCTTTTTTTATTTTAAAATTTAGAGAGGTGCTATTCCCATGAGCATCTTTTACCACGATTCTTACTTCGTGCACTGAGTCGTCATCTAATTCAATGACACCATCACTGTTGAAATCCCGATATACTCCTTCCGGATAACCCGGTAACCTGGAAAGATGCTGAATATACGGACCTCCGCCAGCACGGGTTTTATAATCTATATGCGCATTTAAATATCTGGTTTCATTATAATCAACACTATCCATTTGAAACCCTGTTAGTGGCAGGCCGTTAAAATAAATGATCGATTCATAAATTCCATTATTAAAATTCGAGCCGCCTTGTTTGTCATTGGCCGATATTCCGAAGCTGATCTTATCTGTATTTACTGTTATGACATTTTGCACCGTGGTGTAATTTGCTCCGGTTTGTTTTATCGGAAGATGTATTGGGGCCTTACTATAGGTGCTAAAGCATCGGTCATACATATACAATCGGGAAATGGTGGGAGGGATATTATCCTGTATGAGAAGACCAAACAGGAGAGGATTCAATACTTTATCGTTTATCGTTTTGCGAATTTCAAAATGCAAATGTGGACCTGCTGACCCACCTGTATTGCCACTGTATGCAATAAATTGACCTTTTTTTACCTGGAATAAATCCGGGGTAAGATCGAAAGAAATAGCCCAGGTTTCCTGTGTGTATTGTTGGTCTTTAACGTATTTTTCTAAAGCAGGATAAAAGTCGTTCAAATGACCATACAGAGTTGTTAATCCATTTGGGTGATTAATGTAGATAGCACGCCCAAAGCCAAAAGCACCTATGCTTATTCGGGAAATATATCCATCGGCCGCGGCAATTACACGGCGGTTCTCTACCTGGTCCGACCGCATATCAAGTCCCATATGAAAATGGTTGGTGCGGAGTTCGCCATAGTTCCCGGAGAGACTTACCCGGGCCTCAATCGGATAAACAAAATAACCTTTCGGGTAGTTTTTTGGGGTAAAAAGTGTCGTCTCTTTCGGAGCCTGAGAAAAAATTTGAAAAGATAGCAGTAAGGATATAAAAAAAAGGAACGGTTTATGCATAGATGCCTTTTTAAGAGAATTATTTTTCATATTATCGCAAAGCTAAGAACTTAAAATTTTAAAAAATTATGACTAAATCAGAAAAAGCAGCCTTAGTGATTTTGGGTGCAGCAGTTGGAGTAGCAGTTTGGAGGTTTTTCAGTATGCCCGATAAAGAAAGAAAGGAACTCGTTCAGCACATTAAAAAAACCACCGTGGATCTTTTGGACAATGCGGAAGAAACTGTAGAAAAAGTCGACCATTTTATTGGTCAGATCGATCAAAAGGGAAGTGGTGAATGGATCGATAAATTATACCTCCTTAGGAAAATGTTTCGGGATTTATATGGTTCGGGAAAAAGATTTTTGCTTTAAGGAATTATCGTTCATAATTCAAGTTAATGTGCCAATCTAGAAAAGATCTGGTATGTATCTATCCCAAACGCAACAAGTAAAGTAAAAGGTTTCGAAACTTAACATCTTTATTTATTGCGTTTTTTTATTATAGACATTCCTATCATGAATAAGCTACTGAGCTTTCTAGGTAGTACCAAACTTTCTTCATAGGTCTGTATAGGTATATTGAATGTTGCCTAAATCACTTAAACGGATTTAAGATTTGGTTTAAAAAAAACGTTTAGACCCAATATTCCGGGCAATTTTGGCGCTATGATGCAGGTCTATTAAACTTTTTAAACTTTTTAAAAGCATTTTCAACACTTTGGTTTAATTTTGCGGCCCACAGAATATATTTACATGCCACTCAACACTTCCATTAAAACAGTTTTAATTATAGGTTCGGGGCCCATCGTAATTGGACAGGCCTGCGAATTTGATTACTCAGGAACCCAGGCTGCCCGTAGTTTGCGGGAAGAAGGCCTCAAGGTTGTATTAATTAACAGCAACCCCGCCACTATAATGACAGATCCGATGATGTCGGATAAAGTCTACTTATTGCCCCTCACTCCGGAAAGTATCGAACATATTATTGAAGAAAATAAAGGTACTGACCTGGCTATTGATGCCGTTTTGGCAACAATGGGTGGGCAAACCGCTCTGAACCTTTGTAAAGAAGTGGATGAGATGGGAATATGGGAAGAGAACAACATCAAACTGATTGGTGTAGATATCAAAGCAATTGATAAAGCGGAGGACAGAGAATTGTTCCGTCAGTGGATGGTTGATATAAATATTCCAGTAGCTCCGGCAAAAATTGCCAACTCTTTTTTAGAAGGTAAAGAAGTCGCTCAGCATATTGGTTTCCCCTTAGTAATTCGTCCCTCCTTTACTCTTGGAGGAAGTGGAGGAAGCCTGGTTTATTCAAAGTCTGAATTAGATGATGCATTGGATCGTGGATTGAATGCTTCTCCTATGCATGAGGTTTTGGTTGAGAAAGCGATGTTGGGCTGGAAGGAATTTGAATTGGAATTATTAAGAGATGAAAATGATAATGTCGTTATTATTTGTACTGTTGAGAATTTTGACCCGATGGGCGTTCACACCGGTGACTCTATCACTGTAGCACCGGCTATGACATTAAGTGATACCGCATATCAGAGAATGCGGAACATGGCGATAAAAATGATGCGTGATCTGGGGAATTTTGCCGGCGGATGTAATGTACAATTTGCCTTAAATCCAAAGGATGAGGAAATTATAGCCATTGAAATTAATCCCAGAGTAAGTCGTTCCTCTGCATTGGCAAGTAAAGCGACCGGTTATCCAATCGCTAAAATTGCAGCCAAACTCGCTGTGGGTTTTACTTTGGATGAATTGAAAAATCAGATTACGAAAACGACTTCTGCATATTTTGAGCCTGCTTTAGATTATGTAATTGTAAAAATACCTCGTTGGAACTTTGATAAATTTAAAGGTGCTGATGACACCCTCGGTTTGCAAATGAAATCAGTAGGTGAGGTGATGGCAATAGGTAGAAGCTTTGCTGAAGCGGTTCAAAAAGCTTGTCAGAGTTTGGAAAATGAGGCGGTTGGGTTAGGATATTATGGTAAAAGCATGAAGCGGGCAGATGAATTAATCGAATATATTAAAACTCCGAAATGGGATAGAATATTTCGCATTAAGGATGCATTGATGTTGGGAGCAAGTGTGAAAAGAATATGTGAAAGCACCGGTATAGACAGGTGGTTTATTTATCAGATACAAAAAATTTGTAACTGTGAAAAGGAACTGGCTGAAGTAACATTGGATACAATATCAGTGGCATTAATGAAGCAAGCCAAAAATCTTGGGTTCAGTGATGAACAGATTTCCCGGATTATGGAGGATGAAAGTACAGATGACGATATTTATAAGAAAAGAAAAGAAATGGGCATTACCCGCGTCTATAAAATGGTGGATACTTGCAGTGCAGAATTTGAAGCTAAGACTCCCTATTTCTATAGCACCTTTGAATAACCATAAAATTTAAATCCGGAATACAAAGCAGCGCTTTGTCTCCTTTTTAGATTGGATTTTATTTACCGGGAAAATGTAAGTTTCCGGTAAGGCATAACAAATTGAAATAAAAGCAAAAAATGAACTCTAACATCGTTTACAACGAATCCATTCCTTCGGAAAAGAAAAAAATTATTGTACTTGGAAGTGGCCCCAATCGCATTGGTCAGGGTATTGAATTTGATTATTGTTGTGTACATGGATTGTTGGCGATCAAAGAATGCGGGATGGAAGCTATTATGATCAATTGTAATCCTGAAACCGTTTCGACAGACTTTGATATCGCAGATAAATTATACTTTGAACCGGTTTTCTGGGAACATATTTGGGAGATCATTGAACTGGAAAAACCATATGGTGTGATCGTTCAGTTAGGGGGACAAACAGCCTTAAAACTAGCTAAAAGATTGACAGAAAACGGAATCCGTATTATCGGAACTTCTTTTGATAATATGGATATCGCAGAAGATCGCGGTCGTTTTAGTGATATGCTTAAAGAATTGGGAATTCCTTATCCAAGATATGGAACTGCCTACGACACAGATGAAGCAATAGAAATAGCAAATGAGGTAGGCTACCCTGTACTTGTGCGTCCCAGCTATGTGTTGGGCGGTCAGCGGATGCGTATCGTGTTAAATGATGAAGAACTTGAAAGGGGTGTGTTGAGTTTATTGAAACACCTTCCCGGAAATAAAATATTAATCGATCAGTTTCTGGATCGTTGTCAGGAAGCTGAAATTGACGCTATTTTTGATGGGGATGATTTTCATGTGATGGGTGTTATGGAACATATTGAACCTGCCGGTATTCATAGTGGTGATAGTAATGCCGTTTTACCTCAGTTTAATTTGTCTCCTTTGATTGTGCAAACGATGGAAGAATATGCTGAAAAGATTGCCCGCGCTTTGCATATAAAAGGGTTAATTAATATTCAATTTGCTATAAAAGATAATGTGGTTTATGTGATCGAAGCAAATCCGCGTGCTTCAAGAACAACGCCTTTTATTGCTAAAGCTTATCAGATACCTTATCTGAATTATGCTACTAAAGTCATGTTAGGTGAAGCGAAATTGAAAGATTTTACATTTGAAAAGAAGCTTAAAGGTTTTGCGATTAAGGAACCTGTCTTTTCATTTAATAAATTCCCCAATGTAAATAAGGAACTCGGACCCGAAATGAAAAGCACAGGGGAAGCAATTCGTTTTATCAAGGATTTGAAAGACCCTTATTTCCGTCAATTATACAGGGAAAGAAGTATGCATTTGAGTAAATAAGCCATTCGATTAAACTTTAATTCATCAGGCAAGGATAGCATAGTTTTTAGGAATAGAGATATAATCATTGGTAATTGTTGCCATAATTCGCAGTTGTAACTAATAAAAAATAAAAGTTTATACTTCAACCAGACTAGAGTATTAACAATTAAGAAGTTTATTATTTCGTATCTTTAAGACCTTTCATAATAAAAATGAAGGGACTATTTCGCTGCTATCACTTATTTTACATCAAATTGGAGGTAGCAATTCTAAAAAATAATAGTCAATTTGTTTAACCAAATCAGAAATATTTATGGCAGAAACCTGGAGTAAAAGAGAAAGAGAAAAGAAAAAAAGGGCTCTCAAAAAAGAGAAAGCCGAAAGACGAATGAATCGTAAAGAATCCACTGAAAGTGGAAATAATCCTGAAAGCATGTACGCTTACGTAGATGAAGATGGAAATTTATCCGACACACCACCCGAACCATTACCGGTAAAAAAGACGTCAAAGAACGCTTAATAACAAAGCTATCCGAAAACACAGCTAACTGTATTTCTATCTAATTTAAATAAAGGGAAGAATAATTTCTTCTGGACAGAAAACAAAATTGTGCTCAAAGCATCATTAAACAATAATCTGAAGTACATTTTTTGCAGGCAATCTCAAACAAAACAGAAGACAGAGGTTGGTCCGAAACCCTCCCAGAATTGTATTTTAATAATCATTTATAGCAACTCAAGGCATCCTTCGATTGGAACGATTAATTTAATTGCCCTTAATTGAATTCGTGAACAGGCAAGCATCAACCGACAACCTGATTCCGGTATTTGAGAAGGATTTACTGAGACTACAATCAATGGAAAAGATTGGATTTATAAAATACATGTCTTAATCGGTATTAGGTAAAATGATTAGATTTCTTTTCGTTACAAAGAATTTAAAAAAGGGGCTAACTCAAATGCTTGAGCTAGCCCCTTTTTTATTTGTCCTTATATGAATCATAAGCACATTTAATTTTCTTAAAAATCTGATTCCTGAAATGGTAAGGTTTTGAATTCTTTTTGAATTTGTACTTGTACAAAGGAATTTATTTTGGATTCTGATTGAGATTAGAAAAACAATAAATTTATGGTACCGGGTCTGGTCCATGACCTCCCCAGGGATTGCATCGGGCGATTCTTTTTATCGTAAGCCAGCCACCTTTCAGAGGACCATATTTTTTAAAGGCCTCCAGGCCATATTGAGAACAGGTAGGCGTATACCGGCAACTTGGTCCCAACCATGGAGAAATAATCCATTGGTACAGTTTGATTACTGCAATAAAAGGAAAGGAAAGGATTTGTTTGATACTTGGCATGGCTGGGTGTAAAGGTAGATTATTGGATTTCTTTATTTCACAAAAAAAATAAAAAACAAATAAGGAAAACTGAATGCAATAGCGTTAGGGAAAGTTTCTCTGTTCATTATACAAGTAAACTAAAACTAAAAGCATTTTTGGCACATTCTTGTAGTCACCTGGTTGAATAAAAAAAGCTCTTCTGGCGCAGGTCTCCCGACCTGTGCCTTACCGTTACTAAACTTATAAACCAATCAACCCACCCTATACGTTATAATTTTTATAAATAATATTGCAAATGTTTCTATGAGTACTAAATATGAATTTATAGACCCTGACGAAACTTATTTTATTACATCCCCTGGCGCAGGTCTCCCGACCTGTGCACTACCGTTACTTAACTTATAAGCCTATCAACCCTTCCTACATGTTTTATTCTCTTCTGGCGCAGGTCTCCTGACCTGTGCCTCACCGTTACTTAACATGAAACCTATCAACCTACCCTACATGTTTTATTCTAATATAAGTAATATCGTAAATTCATTCTATGAGTAACAAATATCAATTTACAGATCCTGAAGGAAATTCCTTTTTTAGCGCAGGTCTCCCGACCTGTGCTTCACCGTTACTTGACATTAAATCGTATCAACCGACCCTATATGTTTTATTTTAATATAATTAATATCGTAAATGTATTCTATGAGTACCAAATATAAATTTACAGACCCTGAAGGAACTTATTTTATTACAGGTTCGGTTGTTGATTGGATCGATGTATTTACACGGGAACTTTACAAGGATATATTTTTGGATAGTATGCGATTCTGTCAAAAGAATCAAGGGCTCCAGTTACATGCCTGGGTACTTATGCCCAACCATTTCCACTTGATCTGTTCCTTTATAAACAATGCTATTCCGGGCAGAGTCATCAAAAACATGAAAAGTTTTACAGCCATGAAAATCATTGATGCCATTATCAATAATCCACAAGAAAGCAGAAAAGAGTGGATTCTTGATCTTTTTGAGAAGAATGGGACACGACAGAGCAGCAATTTTCGATTTCAATTTTGGCAACATGAAAATCATCCGATTCTTTTGGACACAAATGAAAAACTCAATCAACGGATGGATTATTTACATGAAAATCCAGAAAGAGCTGGTTTTGTAAGATATCCGCAAGATTGGATGCACAGCAGCGCTATTGATTACTATACGGAAAATGGGAAAGGGTTATTAGAGATTGTAAGGATTGATTGATCTTCATTTATTGCTATTGTATTTTATAAGGTGTGAATGTTTAAAATCAAAAGTAATTTGAATGATTATGGTTTAGTAACGCACAGTCACAGGTCGGGAGACCTGCGCCAGAAAGGGATTGTAAGGATTGATTGATCTTAATTTAGTGCTTCTTAGAATTGAGTAATTGTTTAAAAATCAAAAGTAATTTGAATGATTATGGTTTAGTAACGCACAGTCACAGGTCGGGAGACCTGCGCCAGAAAGGAATACACATCTCCCGGAGAAGGCGGGCTGTTATCCCGATGATTATGGATATCAGCAATTTTATTTGAAATCCAGGGTGTGGTTCCACTATTTTCATCCCCCGTACTCATTGTGGATTGAGTAATATGGCCATTAGCATCTTTTCCAAATGAAATTTGATGTGCTTTGCCTTTAAGTGATGCAGATTGTATCTGTCTTTTCCAATTTTATAAATCCATAAAAATCCTTCTTTAAGCCTGTGATTTATAATACATCCAGTTATTTTGGTAATTCAATGCAAGAAAAACGTGACAAAAAATCAAGAAATAAACTTACTAATTAATAGGCCGCTTATAAATCTTACCCCCCAAAACGCGAATTCCAACAACCGTTAAATGGCCATATTTTTTCACATCTTCTTTTGTCCAGATAAGTTTTTCCAGTCCGGTACCTGCTTCTTTTGGCTCCCATTCAAAGGGTTCCTTCAGATAAACAACAATTTTTACTTCAGAAGAGTCCTTACTATGGAATACTGGTTGTAATGCCTGCCATTCTGCAGGTGTATTAAAGGTGAATGTAAAGTAACCACTTGCCGGTGAATTGGAAGTCATTTTCGCCATAGCCCTTCTTATTGGAGGTTTTATGACAGCAAGCAAACTGTCCAATGGTTTATTAATAAACCGCTTTTCATTTTCCTGGATATTATATGCTTCCTGTGGACTGTGCATAAGATATTGCGCATGGCAGCCGGAATTAATAAACAGGAAAGCTGTTAAACTAAATAGGAATATTTTTTTCATAAATAAAAGTTTTTATAGACAATTGTCCGGTGTATAAGAGGGATTGCCGTTTGTATTCGTTTCTTTGGTTTTAATCTTTTTAAATTCTCCTGAAGTGTTCATTTTTAAGAGAGATAGTCCAACATTGTATTGTTGAAGGATGTAACTAAAAGATGATTCGTCTCTTAGTAAATCACTGTGTACTCCATTTTTAAATAAATAATCTTGCACCTCACCTATTTTATCAAAAATATCATCGGGAAAACTTGGAGGATATTTCCTTTCCTTTCCTTCACTATCAAGATATGTTAGAATGACTCTTGGATTATTATTATTAAAATTAATTGCGGCCTGTCTGTCTGTTAATACCAATGCATACACATCACCACCCCTTGCAATAACGTATCTTATTGTAAAGTTTGGCTGATTAATTATGCCGTCAATAAAGGAATAAATATCTCCTGGAGAGGGGGGATTGTTATCTCTATGATTATGTATATCAGCAAATTTATTAGAAATCGATGGAGCCGTCCCACTATTTTCATCACCTGTACTCATAGTGGATTTAATAATATTTCCATTGTTATCTTTTCCAAAACTGATGTCGTGTTCTTTATCTTCTACAGCAGCGTTTTGTATCGTGCTTTTTGCATTTT
>JBDSBN010000079.1:0-3244 GCA_039921585.1 Ginsengibacter sp.
AGCGAATCAGGATTGATTGGAAATTGATTTATTTCCAAACTATTTTCATTCAAATAATTCTTTAACGGACCAATAATTAAATTTGAAACAACCTTGTGATTTTTAGTGCTTTTTACCACATTCAAAAAGTAATCGGCCATCTCTTTATCTCCACAAATCACTTTGACACTTTCATGATTTAAATCAAATTCTTTGATCAATCTTTCTTCAAGCGCTGCAGGCAATTCCGGCAGTTCAGACTGAATCCGTACCAACATTTCTTCTGTCACTACAAATGGAGACAAATCAGGCTCAGGGAAATAACGGTAATCATTTGCTTCTTCTTTGGAACGGAGCGAAAAGGTGGTCCCCGTAGCAGCATCAAAACTTCTTGTTTGCTGAATGACTTCTTTTCCGGAATTCAATATTTCAGATAAGCGCTCTATTTCATGTGTAATAGCTTTTTTTACATTCCGAATCGAATTCAAATTTTTTACCTCTACCCTGGTACCGAGGGTACTTTCACCTTTTGACCTAAGGGAAATATTAGCATCGCAACGCATACTTCCCTCCTCCATATTTCCATCACACACATCCAAAAAGCGAATCATCTTTCTTATTTCAGTCAGATACTCACCCGCTTCATCTGCAGAATAAATATCCGGCTCAGATACAATTTCAAGCAAAGCGACTCCCGCCCTGTTTAAATCTATACAAGTATCCAACTCATCCGCATCATGAATGCTCTTTCCGGCATCCTCCTCTAAATGAATTCTATTTAATTGCACATCTCTTTCCCTCCCCTCTACACGAATCGACACTTTCCCTTTTTTACAAATAGGCGTTGCCTGTTGCGTCACATGATACCCCTTTGGCAAATCAGGATAGAAATAATTTTTTCTATCGAAATAGTTTCTTCTTGAAATATCGCAGTTAAACGCGAGCCCTAATTTTATAGCTAACTCAAGTGCCTTCTCATTCATTACAGGCAGGGTGCCCGGATGCGCCAGTGAGATAGCACTAATATTTGTATTTGGAGGATTTCCGAATGAAGTACTATCGCCGCAAAACAGTTTACTGTTTGTCAATAATTGAACATGCACCTCGAGTCCAATAACCACCTCATATTTAATTAAATCCGGCATGGCTGCGAAGATAGTAAAACTGATATTAGATTTTAAAATTGCTGCATTAGATTAACAATTATCAATAAATAAAAAAAAGCGCCTTATTAACTTACATTTTCTAGTCCGACTATTTTTTTACGGCCACCAAATTAACATTCTTTAAGGCTAAAAGATTGACAAGTCAAAAACTAAAATAAAATAGAAATGTACATTTATACAACTTGTACAGTCGTGAAGAAAGCAGACGGGCAAACGAGTTCAGAACAATTAGTTAAAAAATTGCACTTATTAAAAGACAAGGATAAAAATTTAACAAAAGCCTTCCACAAATTTTATTCCAAAAAATTAACTCCTTACCTTTGTTACACCTATTTCACTTTTATTTAAAAATAAAGTATGTCTTTAAGTCAACGTTTACAACAAAAACTTTTACAGAAACTATCTCCACAGCAAATTCAGTTAATGAAACTTTTGCAAGTACCCACTGCCCATTTGGAGGAAAGGATTAAGGAAGAGTTGGAGGAAAATCCGGCATTGGAAACAGTTGAAGATGGACACTTGGATGCCGGAGACGACAATCAAGATGACTTTGATAAAATTGAGGACGATTACGAAAAAGATGGTAGTGAAGAGGATTATGACAACATAGATATCAGCGAATATGTGAGTGATAGCGATGACGAGCCGGGTGATTATAAATACCGCGATGATAATTATGGCGATCCTAATGAAACAAAAGTGATCCCTCACAGGGTAGAAACCTCCTTTTACGATACGCTTAAATCACAACTACTCATGTTGGATATTGATGAAAAGCAACGGAAAATTGCGGAGCAGATTATTGGCAGCATTGATGATGACGGATACCTTAGACGTGAAACTGCTTCTATCGCAGATGACCTCGCATTTCGACAAAACATTAATTGTACTGAAAAAGAAATCATTGAACTGATCAAACTAATACAGCAATTTGATCCTCCAGGGGTAGGTGCACGTGATTTACAGGAGTGCCTTTTATTGCAATTAAAAAGAAAAGAATCCGGAGGACAAGAATTATCCATTGCCATCGAAATTATTTCTAACTATTTTGATGAATTTACCAAAAAACACTACGAAAAAATTCAAAAAGCTCTGGACCTGGATGACGATGGAATACGAGATGTTATTAACCAGATTATTAAACTAAATCCAAAGCCCGGCGGGCAGGTTGGAGAAACGAACAAGTTGCAGAGTTATGTTATCCCAGACTTTTTTGTATTGAATAACAGCGGCATATTAGAGGTGAGTTTGAATTCTAAAAATGCGCCGGATCTGCGAATAAGTGAAGGATACAGAGATATGCTTAAAGATTACGACAGAGGTAATAAAAAAGATAAACGCCAAAAGGAAGCTGTTCTTTTTATTAAGCAAAAAATAGATTCTGCAAAATGGTTTATAGATGCTATCAAGCAAAGACAGCATACATTATTAAGCACCATGAATACCATCGTAGAATATCAGAAGCAATTCTTTTTAACGGGAGAAGACACAGATCTGCGTCCAATGATTTTAAAAGACATAGCAGAAAAAACTTCTTTGGATATTTCAACTGTAAGCCGGGTAGCAAATAGCAAATTCGTGCAAACAGAATTTGGAACCTATCGTTTGAAATTCTTTTTTAGTGAGAGTCTGGTAACAGATAGCGGTGAAGAAGTAAGTACCCGGGAAGTAAAAAGTATTTTGAATGACCTGATTGATGAAGAAAATAAGAAGAAACCGTTAAGTGACGAAAAGCTAACAGAAGCTTTACAGGAAAAAGGCTATAATATTGCACGTAGAACTGTTGCAAAATACAGGGAGCAATTAAATATTCCTGTAGCCCGTTTAAGAAAAGAATTATAGTATGAAATCTCTTTCCCTGCCGATTAAAAATGTCACAGAAGCCCCTTTAGGCAATGGAGTGTCGCATCCGCTTTTAGCAAAATGGATCGCTCATTTGGTATCCGTGATTTTCCACCCTTTGTTTATTCCGGTAATAGTTACCTGGTATCTTCTTTATTTACAGCCTGGTCTATTTACCGGATATTCCGTTCAGGAAAAACAAATGATTCTCATTCGTGTCGGATACAACACCATTTTTTTTCCGGCATTAACTGTTT
>JBDSBN010000080.1:0-12619 GCA_039921585.1 Ginsengibacter sp.
ACTTGCTACAGCTTTGCTGGACAGGTTACTATATAAATGTGAAGTAGTTAAGCTCGAAGGGGAAAGCTATCGAATGGCAAATAGAAGAAATATATTAGTTGACAGTTCTAAATAAAGCCTAAAGCAAGGCTGCTTTTAAACTTTAAATAGAACTTTTTTTAAGACTCAAAGTGGAACATTAGAATTGCTAAAAAATGGAACATTTAAATTTGCTAGTTACATACGCAGAAACTATCCGTTTATTGTTTTCTGTCAACTTGTTCTTAATGGAGTAATTGTTTCTAATTATTGCACTTAAAATAATCTTTTAATCAGCAGATGCCAATTGCAACATCGCATTTGCCCTTTTCCTATTTCTTGTGGTTGCGACATTGTCAGATGCGATTAAAAAGATGCAGAAGGAAACGTGGGCTATTCTCACGACTAATGCTTAAAGTTATTTGCTGCATTCATCCCGTTCATTTTATTGAGATTGCTTCGGCACGAAAGAATTGTCTTGATTACTGTTCTTAACTGTGCCTTACAATTACTTAACTGTTAAGAAGTTGAATATCAACAAATTTACGTCATTCATATTTTTCCCTTTTGAAAAAAGGCGGTCACTCGCAAGGACGAAAGGAGCCATGCAAAGACTTAACTATTTAGCCATTAAACAATTTGCTGCATTCATCCTGTCCATTTGGTTGAGATTGCTTCGGCACGAAGGGATTGTCTTGATTACTGTTCTTAACTCTGCTTCGCATTGACGAAAGGAGCCATTTAGCAACTTAACAATAAAACCATTCAACCATTCAACAATAAATCTATGAACGCACGATCACACGAACACATTTCCTCACCACACATTTCGCGGACAGGAATCTCCATATTTATTGCCCAGTAAAAAGCCAATCACGATCTCATGGGTTCCTTTGCTAAACGCGCCCATCCTGGTTGTGGTGTAATCATAGGCATAGCTAATGTTGAATGTATTCGAAACGTTGAGTCCGGCCATGCCTGAGAATCCGTCTAAAGTGCGGTAACTTCCTCCGATCCATACCAAATCCTGATACTGAAACTTAAGATTAAAATCGGCCTGCGCCGGTAGTGGCTGAACGTATTTGAGCATAACGGAAGGAAGGGCAAAAATGTCGTCATCTATTTGCATCCGATAACCGGCTGTGGCAAAGAAGTGAGGAATTAATTGATTACCACCTGTTGTGATATGATTTTTTGAAAAGTAAATCGACTGAGGAATAATTTGCTGAACGGATAATCCCGCAAAATAGCTGGATGAATAAAGCCATAACCCTGCACCCATATCCGGTTTGATGCGGTTGAGATCACGTGAGTTTCCGACAGCAGGATCTATGGTAAACGGACTATATGGATCGAATACTAAATCATTTGCACGGAGACTGACACTTCTCAATCCTACCTCAAAGCCTGCAGCAAGACTTGTTTTTGCGCTCAATCCCATATGATAGGCATACGAGCCATAAGCAGAAAAATTATTTAAAGGACCCGTACGGTCGTTGATAATCTTTAATCCGATTCCATGATGCGCGGGCGCCGGGGTATAATCCTGCCAATAATTTCTTCCTCTTGGATTTTCGCCAGGCATTTCAAAAGACGTAGCCGTAATCCGGTCATCTTTTTTATTCAGTGGGCCCTGAATGGATAAATAGGTTGTAACAGGTGCATCCCTGAATCCGACCCATTGCTGACGATGACTGATCTTAACGTCTGTATAGTTTTCAATACCCGACAAAGCAGGATTGATAATGTAATTGTTAATAATGTATTGTGAGTATTGTGGTTGTTGCTGCGCACTGCCAATGACACAGAACACCAGAAGAGCAACAAGAATAGACAACTTTTTCATAAAAAATAAATGACAGGTTAACGGATGATGGTCACAGAGCCGTTAAAAGGCGCTCTTCCATTTTTTGGATGAATAATATAATAGTAGGTTCCCGTTGGAAGTGGCTTTCCAAGATAGGTGCCGTTCCAGGGAGTTGAATAACCAACCGAATAAAATACTCGTTGTCCATACCTGTTATAGATATGCACTTCACATCCAGGGTAACTTTCCAAATATTTTATCTGCCAGGTATCATGGATATTATCTCCGTTAGGTGAAAATACATTGGGCACTTTTACATGTTTCAGTACCTCAACAGACATCTTATCAGCCGCAGTGCAACCATCTGCTGAAGTAACTGTCAGCTGATATATCATATTTTCTACGGTAGATACGACAGGCGTTAAAGAATTGACCGGTGCAATGGCAATTGCCGGAGACCATATATACTTTATATCATTGCCCGAAGCTTTACCATTCAAAGTGATGGAGCCACCCTCCAGCAATGTTCTGTCCGGCCCTGCATCTACAGTTGGTGTAGGATGAACTAAAATCGCCTGACCGGTGTCTGCGAAGCAACCATTATTTGCCTGAAAGGAATACGTTATCGGAACAATTCCTACCAGAGATTTATCCGGATTAAACATTCTTCCTCCGGTTATACCTGGGCCGCTATACGTTCCTGCTCCGGAAAGTCCGGACGTTTCAGATGCTGTGGTTAACTGAAAAGCAGCATGCTCCGCACAGACAGGTTCTGGTGCAAGGAAACTAAGTTGCGGACTTGCATGTAAGGCAAAAGATTTAGAAATTTCACTCTTACAGGTAATCCCGGAATAAACCACATACTTTACCTGATAGGTTTTGGATAAGGGAGTTCCAAAATCAGGGTAATCTTTAGAGTAAATTTTCCCTTGGAATGGATTATCATCCACATCTGCATCAGTAGGATCATTTGTATAATTCCAATAGGTTTCTACTTTGGTAATCTTGCCAAAATCTACAGTAGAAGCATCCAGTATTTGTACCGACTGATTGCTGCATAAACCTGCCTGATTTAAAATATTGAACTCCGCATTAGGAACTGCACCATTTACTGTAAAAATCTTTGTTGTATCGGTCATACATCCATCCTTTGAGGTTACTTTTAAAGAGACATTATACTGGTTAGCCTGTGAGTAGGAATGGCGGCCATCCTTTGCAGTGGATGTATTCGGATTACCCGGATTTGCATTTGCCTGATTCCCGAAATTCCATAGGTAGGTAAATTGCGCTTCGGAACTATCCCCGATAGTACTTGTATTTAAAAAGTTGGCGTAGACATCACTGATACACACATCCGGCAGATCAAAATCAACAACCGGCCTGTAATTCATAGTCACCGGTATATTTACTACATTGCTTTTACACCCTATTGAGGTAACTGCATACATGGAAGTAGCATAGGTGTTTTCAGAAGGATATTGATGAGAAATATCCGAAAGATTAGTGGTTGTCGATTTTTTTCCATCTCCAAAATCCCAATAATAAACTGCCGATCTACCTGCGGGTAATACCGAGAAGTTGGAAAAGGTGACCGTGTCTGTTCCGCAATTAATTGCTGGAATTTTATAGGAAGCTACCGGCAATTCATCTATGATAATTGCTTTTTGAACCGTATCTGAGAAACAACCGATATCATTGACAGTAGAAAACTGAACAAGATAGGTCCCGGCATTTTTGTATTCGTGATTCACGTTTTTTGCAGAACTGATTGTACCATCACCAAATTGCCAGTTCCACTTAATATCCGACCTGTCTGACGTCACTTTTCCGGTAAATTGAACTGAGTCGTAAAGGCATCCGCTAAATGAAGTATCTATTACCGCGACCGGTCGGCTATAAACCTGCAGATCCATATCAATTTCCTGTTTACCACTACAACCATCGGGTGTAGGGTTATCAACCACTGCTTTTATGCGAAAACTACCTGTCTGATTTAACTGGTGTGTTTTTGACAGCCGATATTTATACAGCGTCTTTCCGCTAATATCCCAACTTGAGTCAGGTACAGGATTCGTAATTAATGTATCCGGCAGCAAACCGTTAAATTCCCAACTTATATTTAATGGCTGATAAGGCAACACAATATTCAGATAAAAGGGAGTTTCCTTACAGGTAGCAGGTAGACTTCCATCACCAGATGGATTCTCAACAGTAATATATTGGTAAAGATCGCGCATGTTGGCCCCGGCAGAATATCCGTAAGAATCCACGTTGCCAAAACCATAAGCAATAGCATTAAATCCTGAATCACAGATAAGATTGTGAGCGCCCTTCGATACCTGAAACCTTGCATAAGCAAACGAATTATCCTGACTCACCGGTTTAAATGCGGAGGCTTGAGATACACCATCTATTTTAAAGGAATTGATTGCCGCCGGATCATTTTTCATTACCACATTAATGAAATGTGCGGTTAGATTTGTATTAAACGACGGCTGCATCGAATTCAAGGTTACTTTATTAATGGTTTGTTCCACCGGATTAATGTAGATCATATCCGGATCACCAATACCATTATTGCCGCAGTTAGAATTACCTGTAGCAGTAGAAGTTGTCAGATATTGCGCAAGAAAAATAGCTTTATCTCCTTCGATGATATTGGTCGTATTGCTACTAAATTCAAAATAAAAATTATTGGTAAAAGAAGCAGAAGGAATCACAGATCCGTTTAATGTAACAACGGTAGTTGGGTCAGGGCGAATAATCCGATAAAAATTTAACTGGTAATTGCTTCCGTCATTCGTTGTAGGAGTGGTAATATATTTTTTACCCCAGGCAGTTGTGGGATACATCTGCTGGTATAGATTATCAGATGTACGCGGCGTACTGTTACATCCGATAGAAATTTTACCACTGCCACAAAATACGGCGATCCGTTTACATCCGCTACCTGTATTGATAGACCGTATAGTAGAACCTGTGAGATCTGCCCCGGTGGTCGGGCTATAAGCCTCTCCCATCACCTGATAAATCTGCCCTTTATTAAGCGTCACCGTAAAAGGAACATTTGCGGGTCTTCCTCCTTTCGTACGTACAGATGGAGTGATTTCCACAACCGTTCCATCTTCCGTGGCTACTACAAAGAAATACGAATAAGAATTAGGATCATTGGAAATTTGGGTATAATTCACCGAAAAATAATCTCTTCCTAATACATTAGTAGGCAAACAAACTGTTGCTCCTGAAATAGCGTTTACTGAAATAAAACTATATACAACTACTGGCAAATCGGCCACAATATGAATACCCATATTATATAGCCCTTCATCTTTAAGAGCCGCGGTTCTTGGGATAGCTATGGTCGTGATCTGATTTGCAGTAACGGTAAAGGCTGTTTGAAAACCTATTCCCGCGATGGATAATGTTCCGGTCGTATTAACATCCGAGGTAATGTACACCTGCATTTCCTCCGCTGCCTGATTGCTAAACATCCGCACATGGTTACCGTATCCGATCCAAAAATCTTTTCCTTTGTTTGAAAAGTCCTGACTGAAGGCTAGCAGATTTGCTAATAAGCCGAATAATATGAGAAGCCCCGATTTCGTGTTAAGCATTGGTAATTAATATAGAAACGAAAATACAGGAAAAGAATTAACATAAATAGATTTATATACAATGATTTTTTATAACAAGAATACATGATGCAATTGATCCACAATTACCGGTACTCATGCTGCTTTCATAATCAAAAATAGCACAGGCATTTTTACCTGTGTTAATCATTGTTAGCGTTATTACAGTAGCACTACCCATCCTGGCGTCCCGCCAAAAACATATTTTCATTTTATTTCCCAACGCATGATGAAGCATTCGCGTTCGTGTTGTCGGGAACGACAACACCGGCAGGGAACGCTAAAGGCATCTATCCATCCAACTACTGCAAAACGTACAAATCACATAGCACCCTGATCTGTTATTTTAAAACCGCCTGTGCCTATCATTTTTTTATAAAAAACCTCAATTGGTTTGAATATTAGAAATGTCCTGAGTTACTAATTCAGGACAGCAGAACATTTAATTTTAAGAGTGATATACCAGGGACAGCGGTGAACAATAGGCATCCCACAAAATGATCCTGAAGACAAGAACCTCAGGATTCATTACACGCGGATAGTGTGAAGAATATCTACTGCTACCTATGACCTACTTGCAAATAAGAACAACTCCCGATACGTTTTTGCGAGGCGCTTTTGAAACATTTTAGTTTGTCGATGCTTGCGCGCCGAAGCAATCTCATGTTTGGAATGGTTGAGTAAGCAAAAAAAAAGGAGATTGCTTCGGCACGTAGTTTTTATCCTATTTATGAGCCTAAACTGTGCCTCGCAAAGACGACGCGGTGGGTGTGCATAAGGACAAAAGTCAATTTATTCAATGAAGAATAAGTGATATAGGTAAAAGATTTATCCGCATCCGAGTCTTTGCAAATTAAAAAAACTTAGTTCCAATCGAACCAACGAGTTGAGCTAAAAATCTTTTTTTCAGTTATCTAAAAAAAATGGGTGGATAAAAATGAATATGCACTCTAGCTAATGGATATTCAAATTATTTTTTGATAACCAGTAAGTTGTTAACAGCCAATTTTTATATTGTAAAACCAAAACAAACCAATATGTCCTTCAAATCTCAAAGGCAAAAACCTTTATCTCGGATTCTTTTATCATTTTTAGTAGTCCTTCAAAGCTTTAGCTCATTTGCACAGTTACTGGCTAAAATTCAAATTTACCACAGACACCAATTTTAATTTCATGAATATAAAGTATTGATTTTTAATGCATCTATTCAATATTTTAAAATATCCTCCGATTACAATTATTCATATAACTATATCCTTAATTACAATCTTATCACTTCCAAGTAACATAAACCCATTTTCCCAATTCTATTTTAAAATTAAATCCATGAAACCACTTTTTACATTAATGCGCATACTTATTGTACTATTGACAGTTACTTTATTCGATACGCCTGCATTTAGTCAGGCGGGCAGTAACGACCCTACATTTAACGAGGGCATAAGTAGCGGAGCCAACGATAGAATCCGTTCCTCCTCCATTCAAAGCGATGGAAAGATCATTATTGGAGGTCAGTTTACTTCTTACAATGGAACAACAAGAAACTCTATTGCCCGCCTGAATACCGATGGTACTTTGGATGCAGGTTTTAACCACGGCACCGGAGCAAACTTCCAAATCGATGCCATCGCCATACAAAGCAATGGAAAGATTCTTATTGGTGGTCAGTTTAATACATACAATGGAATCACAAGATGGCGTATTGCCCGCGTGAATACGGATGGTAGCCTTGATGCAAGTTTTAACCCCAGTACCGGATCAAACGGTTCAGTTTATTCCATCGCCATTCAAAGTGACGGAAAGATCATTATTGGTGGTGGGTTTACTACTTACAATAAGACCAATAGATCTAAAATTGCCCGGCTCAATACCGATGGTAGCCTGGATGCAAGTTTTAACCCAGGCACCGGGGCAAACAATACAATCGAAACCATCGCCATCCAAAGCGATGGAAAGATCATTATTGGAGGTGATTTTACTTCTTACAATGGAACGAATAGAAACCGTATTGTCCGATTGAATACCAATGGTACCCTGGATGTAAGTTTTAATGTTGGCACCGGAGTAAACAGTGCAATCCGTTCCACTGCCATTCAAAGCGATGGGAAAATCATTATAACAGGTATGTTTACCTCTTACAGTTATATCGGAAGAAACCGAATTGCCCGCCTGAATACCGATGGTAGCCTGGATGCAAGTTTTGATCCGGGCAGCGGAGCAAACAATGCAATCTTAACCTCCGCCATTCAAAGTGATGGAAAGATTATAATTGGAGGTCAATTTACTGCTTACAATGGAACAACAAGAAACCGAATTGCCCGCCTGAATACCGATGGTAGTCTGGATGAAGGTTTTGCCAGCACCGGAGCAAACGGTTCTATCTGGACTACCGCCATTCAAAGCAATGGAAATATTATTGTTGGAGGTGAGTTTACTACTTACAATGGAACAGGAAATATCCGTATAGCAAGATTATTAACTGCCTCACCGCTCCCTTTGCACCTGCTTAATTTTACAGTTAAAAATGAAGGAAACAGCAACTTGCTCCGCTGGCATACCGCTAACGAATTAAGTACCAAAAACTTTATTGTTGAAAAAAGCAGTAATGGCAACAGCTTTGCCACTATAGCAATCGTACCGGCGCAAGGTATTGGTGCGGGTAATTACACATATACCGATAATGCAAAACAATCCGGAGCGGTTTATTACCGTTTAAAAATGGTGGATATAGATAATCAATTTACATATTCTCCCATTGTAAAATTATCAAATCATATAAGCATATTAGCAGTGTTTCCAAACCCGGCAAAAGACTTTATAACGGTAACAGCCGGTAACCATTTATTAAACAAAAACGCGATTCTTACCAATATGCAAGGTGTACCATTGCAAAACATAAAAATAAACAGCCAGGTATTTACCATCAACATTTCAACCTACCCGACCGGCATGTACCTGCTGAAACTAGATGGAGAAGAAGTGATGAAAATAGTGAAAGATTAAAAAAATGAATAAAAAAAGGAATAGATTTAAAATGTGTGAATTATAAAATAATGGGGGTTTCGGCCCCCATTATTTTTAACTAAACTTACTTGTACTAAAATCGGGAAGGTTTCATCCTCGTCATTACCTTTGGAAGATCAATTGTTTGATTGTAGGATGATTAAATTATTGGATGATTATATTATCACAATTATTGGATTTTTGAAGTTGTGAATCCTTGCTGGCGCGAGAATGCACCGATGCGTGGCGCCAACACAGGCAGTGAACGCTAAATACATCTTAAAACTTGTATGCGCAAACCAGCATAAAACGATTCAACCTCCTACTCTTGTTAGCGGCCCGCTAAGAGGATGTTCTCATTTTATCTCCCAACCCTTGTTGAAGGATTAGCGATCGTCTTTTCGGGGACGCCAACACCGGCACCCTGCTTTCTTCAGTTCGCTTTTAGTTATCTGAAATGCTTTTCCTTTTCTGGACTTATTGTTATTTACAACTTCCAAATTTTGTTTCAAAGTAGTCAGAACTGTAGGTAAGGATGATATTTTTGTAGTCAAATGAGTTCTGAAAACCATTCCTGATTGCATTTTTATAATCAACACAAGCTTCTGTTACTTGTTTTAATTCTAACTTACATATTGCACGATAAAACAATGCTAATTCAGCTGTCGAATTAATTTTTAAACATTCGTCAAAATCTTTAACGGCACTTTGATAATTTGCATTCATAGTATATACTTTACCTCTATAATAATAGGTGATAGAAATGAAATCTTTGGAATCAGTATTCTTTAGCAGTTCTAAAATTCTTGAGTAATCGTTTATCGCCTCATTTGTTTGATTGGTAAATGAATAAGAAGCGGCTCTATGCCAAAATAAATCAGCATCATGAGGATTTGCATATATCAATTTTGAGTACTCCGTAATAGCTTCTGAAAAGTTTTTAGTTTCATATAAACAAGTCGCTTTGTAACTGGTAATTTCTAAATCGTTTGGGTATTTCTTTTCCAAACTATTTAAATCACTAAGTGCTTCATCAAATTTTTGCAATTTTACTAAAGCTATTACCCTTCCAAGTAATGCTATTTCATATTTAGGGTTAATCTTTAGGGCATCATTAAAATATTTCAGAGCATTCTCATAGTTGTTTAAGTTTCCATAAGCTAAACCAAGATTATAAAACGTCAACGCATTATTTTTATCAAGTTCAAGTGCTTTGTTGAAATTTGAAATAGCTTCCGGAAACTTATTAAGATAAAAAAATGTCATTCCAATTGCATTGTATGATTCAGTAGTTTTTTCAATTGACAATGCTTTATTAAAATCAATTAGTGCCTCTTGATACTTTTCGATTGCGTGATAACTAACTGCTCTGTTATGATAATACTCTGCAGTTGATGGCGAAAGCTGGATAGCTTTTGTGAATGATTGAATAGCGCTAATGTAGTCGCCACTTTCCATTGACTTGTTGCCTAAATCTCCAAAATCTTTTGCTTTCTGTGCCGATACTGTATAGGTTGCAACAAAAAAGAATATTGTAAAAAACATTTTTGCCATGTTAGTTGTTTTGATTGATCGTCTTAATAGCATTAGATAAGAAAGGGAATTATCAGTTTGGTTTTGAAAGTAAATATATAATAATTTTTATCTTTCAATCACGGCTTTTAAAAATTGTTGAACTATTTCTGATTTATCTTTCGGATCTAATAGTTGTATAAAAAGATTTACTTCCGGGGTTGTGAACTTTAACTGTGCCTCGCACAGACGACGTGGTGGTTTTGCGTGACATCAAACCTAAACTCAGTAAAGAATAAGTGATATAAAAAGGCATTTCTATAAATGCCGGATAGATGCGAGAGAAGAATCATGATCGGCAATTTAAATTTGGTAGTGAACACCGGCAGGGAGTACTATTCTGTTTTTGTTATTATAGGCGCTCCTTCTTTGAGCCAACTAGCAAATATTTCAGATATTTTCCATTCCTGACCTGCATATAAACCAGGCTTTGCGATAATGTATTCAAGAAAATCAATTACATTCTGTTTCCCACAAGCTATCATGGTATTCAGCACCAGCTTTCCTTGATTCTTTCCGCTTTTGATCTTCTCATTCATGTCCGGATCATTTTTTAAAAAATAATTACCGGTAAAATGAATGTCGGAAACTAGTGAATCAATTAGCGCTTCCTCGTCACTCTTTGTCCATTGAGAAAAAACTGCATACCGATCATACAAAGGGTTTCCATACACATCCTGCAGACCGATAAATAAAGAAGCTAACAGGACAGTTCTCCTCCAATAAACAGGTGTTTTAGGCATAAGGGTATAAATTAGATCACCCTCTCTGGGCAGTTTGCCACTCTGCTTATAATTAATAGTAAAATAATAATAGTCGCCTTTTATCAGATGGCACTTGCCTGCCCCGATAGCCATGGTATCAAAGTGTTTGTCCTGGTAAATCCCTTTCAGGAGACCTGCTTGTTTTTCAGCAAATGCTACTCCTTCCGGCAGATGCACCTGCACTAGCTTTACACTGTCAGAAACATCCAATATATAATCTGTGATTGGAAAGGCCCTTACCCATTTAGTTGCATCCAGTTGCCCAAATGTTTTCATAGATACCAGGAAGAAAAGCACTAAAAGTAATTTGTTCATGCAAATAATTGATACGGTAAATAACGATTTGATTTGTCAGAGGCAACTAAAAATTGCAGCTAATAATTGTTTTAACGAATTTACAATCATAAAAACATATTGGTCAAAAAAGATTACATCATTCATAACCAATTCCTTATTTCACCTTCTGAAGAATATATTAAATTGGATTTAGTGAAGCAATGACAAGAAGTATCTTGGTTAGGATGTTCATTTTATCATAGACGTTACTTAATTCGTGATATTTTTCTGAATATTTTGTTAGCCAAATAAACTAACACAATCGAAAATATTAAGTTAATCATTACAATAGCCCAAGGAGACTCATAGACAGATATTCCAAGATTTAAGTAATGGCAAATTCCTGAGATTATTGCAACAGGTGTTTCAATTAAAGCAGTAGCAGCCCGTATTGGTTTTGGTAATGTTTCGTGAGCGTAAAAAAACCAGGTAAAGAAAGTTGTCAGTAGAACAACTGCGGTTATAAAGTGTATCTGTCTGCGGTTAATTTTCATTTCTCTATATGCTGTTATGTTACTTTCAAAACAACCACATTCTTACCTAGTGTCTTAAATCGTTCTCCATTATTTTGCAAAACTGTTAGTGTGATTTGTCCGGAATTACTTGTTTTCAAATCTTGCACTATCCCGGATTTTCCTTTATGTGTTCCTCCAACGACGTTACATGGGTCGCCATTTTTTATATCATTTAATGTCATTTTGTTTCTAATTTAAAATTGTTGTTTATCCAATTAATAATGACCCTTTTACAATGACCGCTAATGATTCGAGGCATGATTTCAGGAGGGTTTTGGAGCCCTGCAATAAGTAGTATCGTTCAGCTTCTTAAAGTTTTTCTGTATTGTGTTTATAACTTAGGAATTTGCCTACTAAAGTTAATCATTCAATTTTATTGACCCACATTATTTTCCGTAATTATAATCTCTGGCTCAGCTATAAAATATTTTTTTGCGACCTCTACAATATTGGATACAACCGGATTACTATGGATATATTCTAATTTTTGTTCTGCAAATTGTGGATAGTGAAAAAAAATTAACGTCCTTCCAATCCCCACAAACCCACCTGTTTTTGTTGGTGGTTCCCGTAGAGACGCGATTTATCGCGACTCTATACCAGATGCTGTTTTGTTCCTTTGTAAACCAGAGGCGATTTTTTGGGTTTCGATACCAGACGCGATGAATCGCGTCTCTACACCTGACGGTTTTTTTTGCGTTTGTTCTTCAGACGCGATGAATCGCGTATCTACCTCAGACGCTGTTTTGTTCGTTTGTAAACCATACGCGGTTTTTTGGGGTTGGATAACAGACGCGATAAATCGCGTATCTACACCTGACGTGTTTTTGTTTATTTGTTCTTCAGACGCGATAAATCGCGTATCTACACCTGTCGGGTTTTTGTTTATTTGTTCTTCAGACGCGATAAATCGCGTATCTACATCTGACATGTTTTTGTTTATTTGTTCATCAGACGCGATGAATCGCGTAT
>JBDSBN010000081.1:0-9557 GCA_039921585.1 Ginsengibacter sp.
CGTTACAGAAATCTTTTAATGCCGTATCTAACCCAAATTTTACTAAACTCTCCGGCATCATATTATGTGCCACCCGCAGCATTTCTTTAATAGAACTGTCCAGCATATCCATGCTGCGTTCAAAGGCCTGTGCATTTTCAGGCGTCATGATTAAATTTCCTTTCATATTATTCATTGAAAATTTTATACCTGATAACATGCCACCCAGCCCGTCATGCAGGTCTTTAGCAAGACGCGACCGTTCCTGTTCTTCACCTTTCAAAACAGCTTCAGTGGCAGTGAGTTGTTGTTGGGTTTCAAGTTCGGCTATCCGCTGCTGCTGGATAGTTTGTTTATGTTTGTCGTTGCGCATTATCAACAAACTAATAATGATCAGCGACAGGACAGCACCTGCCAACAAATAATTAAGTGTATTCTTTTGTTTAATAGTTAATGACTGTACTTTTCCCGATGCCTCCAATTCTTTTATTTTACTTTCCTTTTGAAATGCTTCAAATTTTTTCTCTAACTCCAATGAATTTTGCTGAAGCTTTTCATTCAATAAGCTGTCTCCCAATAAAGTGCTTTCCGTAGCATAATATTCCCCCAATTTTTTATCCTGCATAGAATAAGCAAGATTGGAAAGATGGGTGAACAATGCATTTCTTTGTTTTTTTAAATTGAACTGATAAGTAATTGCCAGCGCCTCATTGGCCAGATTTTTAGAGACTTCATATTGCCCGGAATTGTGGTAGTAATAAGACAAGCCTTTCAGAGCGATTACTTCTGACTCATGTAACCCTAATTCCCTCGCAAGCAACAGTGCTTTCTCCATGTAGGGTTTCATTTTATCGTATTCTCCTTTCTGTATAAAAATATCTCCCAGGTTGAGATTCTGACTTGCTACCATATTTTTATCGCTAATTCTATCGCCAATTTGCAATGCTTCTTCAAATAGCTGTTTAGCCTTATTAAATTCTTTGATACTTGAATAATTCATTCCCAGATTATTAAGCGCACTGCCCAACCAGGGAAGATCATTCTTGCTTCGAAAACCTGTCACAGCCTTTTCTCCATATTCAATGCCTTTTTTAAATTGTTTCATATCAAAATAGAGTGTCTGCAAAATGTCATTTGCTTTCATTTCTGTTTCCTCATCACCAAAACGAATGAAAATTCTCTTTCCTTCATCGTAAAATTTTATTGCATTTTCATAATCGCCATTTAACCTGTAGGAGGTACCGGAATTAAATAATGCTTTTGCAAGATTTAAGGAATCTTTTGCCCGGCGCGCTATTTCCACCCCCTGCAGATTTAATAAAAGTGAGGAATCATATAAGCCTTGCATATTTAATACATAGGTATAACCTGAAATAAATTTAAATTTGCCTGCTGTGTATTTTAAAACATTACTTAATTCTCCGGCTTTTCGATAGTAATTTTTGGCGGTCTCAGGCTCATTTGACTCAAACTGTTCTCCTAAATTTATATAAAGCAGTACCGCATTCGTATCATTCTTTACAGAGGGAAGCAACTTTACTAAACTGTCCCTATTCATCAATACCTGCGAGTGCACAGGATTTGCCAGAAATAAACACAGAATTAATAAAGCTTTGTAGTACATAAAATATAGGTTATCTCCATTATACAAAGAAAGTGAAATACAAACCCCCGCATCTCCCCTTTTTCCATGATTTTCCCTATGGGAATAAGAAATTCTCCTAAAACAAATCGTCTATCGATAATACATTATCAATGATACCTACGCTATTTTCATTTTGGTTTAAGCCAAAGGTGGTAATTAAAGTAGTGATTAAATATTTTTTAGTTTTTGTTTTCTCTCTAAAAAACTCCCGTCTCTTCCTTAGCGTTGCTGCTTCTTTTGATGTAAGACTGTATTCTGATCCATAAAATTTCATTTCGCAAATATTGATACTGTTGTCACTTCTATCTATCAGCATATCCAGTTGAAACCCTGCTTCAGATTTATCCCCTTTAAAATAAAATGAACTCTCTGTAGAAAAAATGCCTGATATGCCCAGCGCTTCTTTTATTTTATTACTATGCCTGATACATAATGACTCAAATGCAAAACCTGCCCATGATCTATATTTTGGAGAAGTACTTATTTGTTTAAAACTCCCTGCCGGATTCTTTTGTGGACTAAATTGGAAATAAAATACAGAATATTCATCCATCAATCTGTATAAAGTTTCCTTTTTTTCTTTGTCAATTGGTTGAAACGATTTAATGAAGGTGCTTTCTTCCAGCTCAATCAACATGCGGGTAAGCCCACCGCCATTGGTAATATGTGTGGCACTAATTATCTCCTGCCGGGTCAAGCCCTTTCTTTTGGTTGATAATGCTTTAATAATTGCTTCATAATTTTCATAGTTATCAAACAATGCCCTGTATAAATTTTTAAATTCCCCTTTCAATGAACTTTTTTCATTAAATAATATCCGGTCAATGTTTTGTATGGCTGATTCCCCTTTCTTTATTTCATTAAGATAATAGGGTACGCCACCCAATGCCATATAAATTTGTACAATTTCGTAGTGAGGCAGTAAAATTCCTTTCGCAGTAAATAATTCCTTTGTTTCTTGTAAAGTAAATGGAGCAAGGTTAATATATTTTGTAATGCGGTTGTGCAGTCCTGCTTTATTATTGAGTACGTTTTTTATCATCCAACTTGTACTGGAGCCGCATAACACAATAATAATATTTTGATCAACCGCCCAATCGTTCCAAAAATATTCAAAGGCGGATAAGAAGCCTCCTTTGTGTGTATCCATCCAGGGAAACTCATCCAAAAAAACGACTTTCTTTCTTTTGCTTCTGATTGTAAGCAGGTAATTTTTTAATAACCTGAATGCTTCCATCCAGTTTTGTGGCGTGGCGGTGACAATTTTTTTAGGCGCAACAGAAAAAATCTTTTCAGAAAATTCCATCAGCAAGGTATTCCGGTCAGAATCTTTAATACCCGTAAAATGGAAATTCAATTTATCTCTGAATACATGCTTTACAAGATAGGTTTTCCCAACTCTGCGCCTGCCTATAATCGTTACCAGTTCGGCTCCGTTGTGTTCTAACAGATCAGTCAAGATTTCAGACTCCACTGCTCTGCCGGCAAATAACCTTTCAATTATTTTCATGTTATTGTGTCGATTGTTGTTGAATTAAAGATAGTTCATTTATTTTATTGTTGGCTTAATGTATGCAAAAACATATAGATTAAGCCAGTGATAGATAGCTATTAATAATTAGAAAGGGACAGAAACAGATGCTTAAGCCAGCCATAAATTTCTATTGGTGGCTTAATGCGCGAACAAACAGGTAGATTAAGACAGTAATAACACTTTACTTTAACCTGCGATACAAATAGAGAAGTAACAGGAGTATCAAATTCATATACCGGATTGCATCAATTATTATTTTTGTCTACATCAATGTCAACAGCCTCTATTGCAAATTGATTGAGAAAAAGCAAAAAATAATTCCTCTATTTTTTTTCAAAAAATCATGCTTTTAAGGGATATGGCATGTATTGAAATAGGGTAATTTCACGAATCAAATTTATTATATGAAACGGAAATTCGCTATTATCATATACCTATTGTTGTTTGCAGCAGCGACAACTTTTGCTCAAACCAAACCAAAGTCGAAAGAAAAACCTCCCACCCTGAAAGAATTGCAGGAAATGCAAAAAGAAATGCAGCAAGGTATGGAGGAGAAGACTGAGGAAGAGAAAAAAGAATTGGAAAAAGCCGGCTTTAAGATGCCGGATATGAATGCCATTCAAAAAAGCGGAGTGACTGATAAACAACTTAAAAAAGCGTGGGAAGATGATAACCTCATAGTGCCTAAAAAAGATGCTTTAAGGATTGCCCAAGCCTTATCTCTTACTTTGACAAATGCAGACATGGCTGCATTCGTTTCTAAAACGCAGCAGAAAGTATTATTAAAATTATCGGCAGATACAAAGGCGAACGGACAATTACTTTCTCAAGCTGCAAAGGCGCAAAAAGAATCTGTGGCTTATTCTGCAATTGGTCTTTGGATTGATGGGAAGCCAACACTTGCATTGTACCTGATGGGCGAAGCGGTAAAAGAAAACCCGGCCAATTCTAATAACTTAAACAACTATGCTGCCATGCTAAGCATGTGCGGCGCAGAGGAACTTGCCCTGCCTATACTAAATAACATAAATAAACGCTATCCCAAAAACAGCAGCATCCTAAACAACATTACGCAGGCCTGGCTGGGCCTGGGAGACATAGATAAGGCCGATAGATATGCCGACAGTACCATTCGCATTGCAGCATTTCACCCTCAGGCAAACATGGCTAAATGCCTGATTGAAGAAAGCAAAGGAAATATTCCTGCAGCGGTTGCTGCCGGCAAGAAAGCGATTAAAAGTTCGTTCAGTATTCAAAAACAAAATAAATTGGAAAGCCTGGGTTATAAATTAAAACCTGAAGATTTAAGCTGGGATAAACCTATGCCGCAAGACCCAATGGGTTTAGAAAAATTTGTATGGCCGGATTATCCGTCTAATGTGGATCAAAGTATGATACTTGAAAAAAAATGGGACGCCTTTAAAGTAGAGTGTTTTAAAAAGCTGGATGAATTACAAAACAAACTAGAAAAAGTAGAAAAGGACAGGGAAGCTATTAAAGAAAAGCGTACAGAATTGGCAATGCAAGGCAAGGCAGACCCGCAAGCAATGCCTTATCCACTCTCAGCAGCAAAGGCAATGATTAAACTCAGTTACTTAATAGCACCAGATTATGGACCTAATCTGACTTTTGTTTTTGCAAATGATTTTGAGGGTGTCATGCTGGCCTCAAAAAAATTAGAGGGATTTAAAGAAATTAGAAATACAAAAAATATTGCCTTTAGTAAAAAGTATGAAGATCTATTTGGTGAAGGAAAATCAAACCCTTTCGATGCTGCCTGTAGTGAGGATAATGGCATTCGGAATAATTACTTAGCTTCTTCTAATGAAGTGCTTCAAAAAGCAAACAATTCTTACATCAACACTTTTCGCCGCAAAGCCAGTGACCATCTTTACTACATCCAATATACCATGTGGCCGGAAGACTTTGAATTGGCAAAAATTAATGCGCAAATTGCCTGGCTCGAATTTATTGCTAAACAGCAAGTAGAATTCATGAACAAAAGTTCTTATTGCCAACCTAAAAAAGTAAAAGACTCTACCGGCACCCTGCAAAATTTTGATGATGTAGCCTGTAAATACACCAGTACAATGAAAATGGGATTAGGCAGTATTACACAACAGTGCAGCAATATAACCTTAGCTTTTGATTTTGGCGGATTAAAAATAGACCTAAAAGAAAATAATGAAACCAACAAAATGGATGGTACAGTAATCATTGGAATTAGTAAAGGATTTGATGGACCCATGGGCACAGAAATAGAGACTTCTGCCGGAGCAAAAATTGATTTTGACAAAACGGGAATTACAGATGTTGGAGCAATTGTAGGTGCAGAAGTTACCGTTGCCGGACAAACTGTGATTGGTGCCGAAGCAACCATTACAATTAATAGTGGCACCAGTGTTTCCGGAAAAGGAATTTTACAAGGAGTTAATAAATAAAGCAAATTAAATATGAAAAAGATTAGTATCATTTTAGTATTAGGATGTATCACATTCTCTACATATGCACAAAACTGTAGTGATGCAGATTTAGATAATGTGCCTGGTACCTGGAAGCCAGGTATTAAAAGTTCCATAGGTATTTCCGGTGCCGACCTGGAAAAAGCTAAATCTGTTACCACAATTGTTGATAATATGATGCGTCCCGGTTTTCAGGTTCCTAAGGGATTGGTAGCAACCTATTTTGCTGCTTATCTGGAATTCAATCAATACATGGGAAACAATCTGGCTCAATACGATTATACAGATTGGTTCAATCATTACATGTGCTACAACAACAAACCAAGAGTAAATCCGGATGCCCAGGTAGTACTCAGAATTAGTTTCAATGATCCGGGTGTTTTATTTACACACGATGCCATCGTGGGAGAATGGGAAGCAAATGAAAAAGACCATTTTGGATGGTTAGATAATTTTCCAGAGCAAAAAAATGGAATCATTTATATGAAAGCTACACCAGACTCGGCACATTTTACCAGGAAGCCAGATCGCTGGCTAATTGCATACGACGGCAAATTGCCTTATGCATATGTTTCCCGCTTGGAGTATTTGCAAAAATTAAAAACAAAACTTCTTCAATCAATTAAAAAAGGTGCCGATGATATAAAACGGAACAATCCTATACGACCAAAAGCAGAACAGGAAAAAGAAAAACAAGAAGCTTTGAAAAAATTTAAGGAAGATGCTGCTAATGGCAAAGGTGACTGGTCAGGAAGATATTTGCAAAACTATCGATCAGATGAACAGAAACAGGAAGCGAATATTAAATCCATTACAGAAATGTACCAGAAACCCTTGCAGATAGTAGAGGCACATTTAAAAAAACCAGAAAAAGAATTACAACAAACAGCCATCATTAATTGGAATCACGAATTTGATGGATTTATCAATGAAGGAGATGTTGGCGCAGTAATTCTTGTAAAAGAAAATCCAGATTATTTTAATAAAAAATTATCTAAAGCAGTGCCACAAATCATCTTTGTGAGCCTTTCCCGATATGACGGCAGCAAGAAGGAAAATTACGTTTCAGTATATCATGAAATAATTAAGCGGCTTGATTTGCAAAAATTGCAAGGAATGCTGGGCAAATGAAAACTCCTTGTTTTTGTGGACCCCATCTCATCACACAAACAGATACTATTATTTTAAAAAATGATTCCATGAAAAAAATATTACTATTTCCTTTTTTCGTGATTGCTACCGGTATTTCATTCGGGCAAAAGCAAACCTTTGATCTGGTTACTTACACAGCACCCAAAGGCTGGACAAAAGAAATAAAAGAAGGAGTAACCGGATATACCTTTGTAGATAAAAAAGACAAAAGTTGGTGCCAGTTGGGTATTTATAAAAGCACCGTAAGCAAAGGAAACATTGATGCTGACTTTGACAGCGAATGGGAATCGCTGGTCAAAAAACAATATCACACTATTGATACACCTCAAACTGATTTACAAACAGCAGAGGGATGGGACATTAAAAGTGGCGCCGTCATGTATATTTTTAACCAAAAAGAAACCATGGTATTGCTTACCACCTTTACAGGCAATGGTGTGTGCATAAGCATTGTAGCCACCACACCCAACCAACGGTACATGAAAGATATTGAAGAATTAATGGCCTCCATTGAATTAAAAACACCGGTTGCTCAAAACATTAATAGGCAATACAATCCGATTAATAATATAGAGACAACTCTATCGAATGAATTTACTTTTACCAGCACCAACTTTGACGATGGATGGAAAAGTGAGGTAAAAGAAGATTGGGTAGAAGTAACAAAAGGAAATATAAAAGTGTTATTGCATTATCCAAATCAGAATATTAAAGCGGCTAATACAGACCTGGATGTAATGTGCGCTGCTGCATGGAATACGCTTGTAGCACCACGCTACAGCAATATTCTAAATTACCAGCTTACCCCAGGTGTAATAGAATATGAACGTCCTTATTTTGCACAGGCAACTCTCACAGACAACGCAACCGGCAAAACTGTTTTTGTGGCGTTGTTTAAAAAAGCCACGGGGTGGATGGAATTTATTTGCCCTGACAGAAATACTTTCCTTAAAAATTTCGGCCTTGATATTTCCAGTATTAACTATGCATCTGAATCTCTAATTTGGGAGCCGCTGAAAAAAATGGCCTCCTACAATAAATTTGCAGTAGCACCATCAGATTTTTCAGGGAAATGGTCTGATAAGTTTGCCAGCAATACCTATTATGCCAATATTTACACTGGTGCAAGTGCAGGCATGAGTAGCTATACGTCTACACAGTCATTTGAGTTTTCCGGAAATACGTATAAATGGCACCTTGTGGCTGCGAATTCTTACGGCGGAAATTCAGAATTTGGACAGGCAAAAGGGAATGGAAATTTTAAAGTTTTAAATAACTGGCTGCTCTGGTTTTCTGAAATGGAAGGCAAACCAAAAACCTTTGATGCCTATTTCTCTGCCGTAAAAGGCGGAAGAATACTTTGGATGAATGATGCAAACTTTCCTGCTTCTGGAATTTATACCGGTTTTAGTAAAGAAAAATGAACCGCTCATCCCTGGCAATAAATGATAGCTGATACTCAAAATAAAACGGCTGAATGTTTATATATGTAAGACCATCAATGATTAAATAAATGAGGTCATGTCTTTTCTAAATTAGATTCAGGCAAAAGCCAGCCATACACATTCCCTTCTGCTAAAAGAGTAACTGTTTCAAAACTTCGTTTTATTTCAAAACGGATTATAGATACGGATAAAAAATCCTGTTTTTCAGGGATTAATTTCAGTTGCAAATGGGAGCATATTTACACAATCAAATAATTACTTTAAAAAAGATTTTACCATGAAAAAGATACATTTCTTTTTGCTCGTTCATTTGTTTTTATCTATAACCACAGTTCATGCTCAACTCTTAAAAAAGATTAGACAAAAAGCTGAAGATGCTGTCAATAAAACAATCGAAAACGGCGGAGACAAGAAATCACCTGAAAGCAAAAGGGATCATGAATCGTCGGGTGATGGGCAAACAGTTAGTATAAAGGCAGACAATGGCAAACCGAATTTAAAAGTGTACAGCAAATTCGATTTTGTACCAGGCAGTGTAATTCTCTATTACGACAATTTCGAAAAGGATAATATAGTGGAAGCGCCAATGGGCTGGATAACGTCCACCTCTGCAGAAGTGGTAACCATAGACGGCCTGGAAGGAAACTGGGTAAAAATGGCAGCTACCAGTTCTCAACATTTTATACGCAGCAAAAAGCAAAGCTGGGGGAATAATTTTAGCATTGAATTCGATTTATTAATGGTAGAAAACGATTACGATCCGCGGATTGATATTAATCTTATCAATACCGGTAACAATATGGTTACTGATGAGGGTATTTTACGGGCTGATAAAAAGCCAGCAATTAATTTTTCTGCAATTATTGGTGCTGAAAAACAATGCAGGGCAAGCTTATACGCCTTTGATAAGAAATTCTCGGATGTTATGACGGAAAGTTTACCATACAGTAATACGGTTCCTGTGCATATAAGCATGTGTGTACAAGGCAAACGTTTTCGCATGTGGTGGAATGACAGGAAACTCTATGACCTGGCAGCAGTAAGTGAAGATTATGTTCCCAATCAATTACAATTTGCCTTCGGCAGTGTAGGCGGATCTGATTTCTATGTAAGCAACATACGAATAGCTAAAGACATACCTGATACAAGAGCAAAATTTGAAGAAGGAAAATTAGTAAGTAACCTGTTGTTCTATACCGGCACTGCTAAACTTAAACCGGAAAGTATGGGTTCATTGCTTGATGTAAGTAAAATCTTAAAAGATGTAACAGCACCGGTTAAAATTGTTGGTCATACTGATAGTGATGGGGATGATGCAGCCAATGTAAAATTATCACAAC
>JBDSBN010000082.1:0-9286 GCA_039921585.1 Ginsengibacter sp.
GATCATAAGGATTGTACACGGATTTCGTATCCTGTGCAAACACAAATGAACTGACAATAACCAACAAAATGGTCATCCACTTTTTTTGATGCATATTTTATTTTTTTTTGGGAAGATATATATTAAAACATCTTTCGTATTTAAAATCTTGTGAAAGAGAATAATTGAAGGATAAATGGCAGTCTTTAAAACTTTTTATGCCAGGAAACTCCTACTGAGCCACGCATACCTTCTATAGGCGGGTGCAGTTTTTTAATTGAAATATCAATGACTTTTAAGTCATGATAAGCCTTTATGATCTCGTTTCCAATTTCCATTGCAACAGTTTCCAGCAATTGAGTTGGGATGCTCATTCTTTTTTTGATTATCTCATAGATTAATACATAATTCACTGTCTCATCTATATGAGTAATCACCTCTGCAGTTTCGAAAAATTGTACAGAGCAGTCCACCATATAATCATTACCCAATACTTCCTCCTCCTCAAGCACACCGTGGTAGGCGTGAAACAGGAGTTGGTGCAATTGCACAGAGATCATAAAAAATTATTTAAATAATTCTAATCATTTTCTTTCATCGGATGATCAGACGGAACCGGATGTTCCATTGCACTGATGAATCTTTCTGCATCCAGAGCGGCCATACAACCTGTACCAGCAGCTGTTACAGCCTGACGATAAATTTTGTCCTGCACATCTCCAGAGGCAAATACTCCTTCAATATTCGTACGGGTACTTCCTGGTTGAGTAATCACGTAACCTTCCTCATCCATTTCCAGCCAACCTTTGAAAATCTGAGAATTCGGAATATGACCAATGGCAACGAAATAAGCACTCACTGGAATTTCCGTTTTCTCACCACTCACATTATTAATCACTCTTACGCCTTCAGCTTTAGTTTCTCCTAAAATTTCCTCTACCTCTGTGTTCCAATACACTTTAATATTTTTCGTGCCTAATACGCGCTGTTGCATAATTTTACTTGCTCTCATTTCATCGCGGCGAACAAACATATGAACGAAGTTACAAATCTTACTCAGGTACAATGCTTCCTCAGCAGCAGTATCTCCCGCACCTACGATACAAACATCTTTTCCTTTAAAGAAAAAACCATCACATACGGCGCAAGCACTTACTCCATGTCCATTTAATCTTTTTTCACTATCAATACCAAGCCATTTTGCACTTGCTCCTGTACTAATAATTACTGTATCGGCTGTCATCCACTTTTCTTCATCGATCTGAACTTTTAAGGGACTGGCAGAAAAATCAACATCTGTTGCAAGTCCGTAACGGATATCTGTTCCCATTCTTGCTGCCTGTTTTTCAAAGTCAACCATCATTGCAGGTCCTTCTACTCCGTCAGGATATCCGGGATAATTTTCTACGTCGGTAGTGATTGTCAACTGTCCTCCAGGTTGTATTCCCTGGTATAAAACAGGTTTAAGATTCGCTCTGGCTGCATAAATAGCTGCAGTATAACCCGCCGGTCCTGATCCGATAATCAGGCATTGTGTGTGTTCTAAGTTGTTATTCATAATTAAATTTATATAAGAATCTCAAAAATAACTTATTTGCCTTTAAGTTTTTACAAAAGTGAAGGAAGGTACTGCCTGTCTTTCAGAACAATACTCCATAGTATTCCTCTTCAGCATTGATGTACCCTATCTTATAGATCGGTTCCAACTTAAACCTTAAACGATATTTGAAAGAATTTGAACAGTTTTTTAACAATAAAGGTGATTGAAAGAAAATTGAAAGGACCATCCAGAGATCAAAAAACTCGTTTTTAGCCAAAAGTTAGGTCAGTAAACACCATTTAATATTTTCAATAACTAACCTAACTTTTGCTTAAAGAAAATATTTTAGAAAAGCTGCTACACCTTTTTTCTAAAATCAACAGATGAAAAATCATTCCAAAGAAAAATTTAAGTATACCTTGAGTAAGAATTTATTGATAATGCAAAAACAATAATTAAAACCATTTTTTTCTTTCAACCAGAGGTTATTAATTTTACACAAAACAAAACGAATAAGCATGAAAAAATATCTTCTATTCCTTGCAGTTTGCCTTTCAGTTTCGACCATTTCTTTTGGACAGAAATACGGCACAACGAAATTTAGTTTAGGACCCGAAATTGGAATTGCCACATCCAATCCATTTAAGAACACTAACAACAAAGGGTTTGGGATTGGTGCAGGCGCAAGCGCCCAGATCGAGCATTTCTTCCAGGAGTCTATAAGTGGAGTTGTTTCCGCAGGCATTGTTTATTATAGCGGACGATCATCCGGAAGCACAGAAAAAAACAAAGCTTATGTAGCTATTCCTGTCTTGGTAGGAGGAAATGCATTTGTGGGCGACAGATTTCATATAGGTGCACGCATAGGCGCAGGCTTAAATAGTGTTAGTGGCATTAGTTCTACCACTTTTGCTTACTCACCACAAATAGGGTATAATTTCAGCAGAAATGAAAAGCCTTTGGATCTAACCCTAAAATATGATGGGTATGCGGGAAAATATAATTTTAGTGCTTTAGGATTGAGATTATCGTTTATCCTTTAAGAAAAAAAAGAAATTATAAGGAAAGGCTGTCCTGATCATCAGATTCAAGACAGCCTTTTTTTAATTGTTTCAGAATATTATAGGAACATTATCAACTGCCTGCTAACTCAGGTTTAGATCAATGGCAGTTTGAATTTTATTTTTAAATTCTACTAAATCAAATGGCTTTTTCAGATATCCATCTGCGTTAATTCTCTGGCTAATTTTTTCGGTATCATCATTTGCAGAAAAAATCAGGACAGGTACTTTCCGTAATTCAGAATCTCCTTTTAAAAGTGCGATCGCTTTTTCTCCTCCTATTTTAGGAATCCAAAGATCCATTAATATCACATCAGGATTAAGTTCGCTCACATCAGACATTACATTATCGCAATTCACTTGCGTTTCAATATGATAATATTTGCCCAAAATGGCTTTACACACTTCGAGAATTTCATGGTCATCATCATAAATCAAGATACGTTTTTTCATCCTGTTGTAATTTATCGATTGTTTAATATATGATTGTACATAGGAATTAAAAAAGTAAACGTGGTTCCTTTACCCAAAGTACTTGAAGCCCACATATCCCCTCCATGCAATCTGATTATTTCCATGGATATAAACAAACCGATTCCTAATCCCTGAAAATGAAGCCCATGGCCCGCTGCTCTGAAATATCTATCAAATACCTTTTCTAGATCATAGGATGATATACCAATACCATGATCTGAAATAGATAGCTGTAATTTATCGTTTATTGTGGATAATTTTATTGAAATGCCCCCTCCATCGGGAGAATATTTTATGGCATTATTTAGTAAATTATTGACTACCTGCTCTATGCGTTCTCTATCGGCCTCAATTTTCTTTTCTATGAAACCCGATGCTGTAATTTCATGTTGTGTTGTACTAAACCGGCCATTTTCTATTACCCTGTTCAACATTTCATTAAAATCAAAGGCGGTAATATTCAAATTTAAGTTTTGCTGCTGTATCTTACTTACATCCAGCAGCTCAGATATGAGATTTCCAAGTCTGTCCACAGATACAATCGCCCTTTGACAATATAGTTTTATTTCAGGATCTACTTTTTCCATGGACAATTCTATTAATTGCAAATATGCTTTTACAGAGGTCAGTGGAGTTTTTAGCTCATGACTAGCAATACTTAAAAACTCATCCTTTTTCTCATCCTTCCATTTTTGTTCATGTATATCTATAGCAGATGCAACCCAGTTGAGCACCTCGTTCCGATGATTTTTAACCGGAGTCAGGTTCACGATATGCCAGCGGTACATTCCATCTTGGTTTCGTTTTAACCGAAGTTCTCTTTTATATTCAATATCCTTTTTCTTACACTCCTCCCACTCTTTTATTAAATCCTCCTTCCCATCCGGGCACATAATAGAATTCCATCCATTTACTGTTGCCTCTTCTTTGGTCAGCCCGGAATATTCATAAAAGAAATTATTAAAATAAATGTCTTTTCCTTCAGCCGATGAAATAGAGGTAATCTGTGGAAGTGATTCAAGAATCTTTTTTAAATTCTCTTCTCCTTTTTGTCTTGTCAATACCAACTCAGTGACGTCATATCCAAATATGACCAGACCGGAAATTTTGTTTCCGGAATCATGAATAGGTTGTACAGAAAAATTTAAATAGGTGACCTGAGGGGCCTGATTTATATCCTTGGAAATATTAAAAAGCTGCTCCGTTGCAACAAATGGTTTCCCTGTAGTGTAAACATGATTCAGCAATTTAAAAAAACTTTGATCTTTCAATTCCGGAGAAACCTCAAAAAATTTTTGACCATTTAAATGTATTCTACCAAAAATACTTTGATAAGCAGGATTAACCAGTTCGTAAATGTGATCAGGACCTCGTAAAGTACAAATAAATGCCGGTGCATCTAAATACAAACTTTCGATTACCTTGGTAACCGCTTCCAATTCTTTCCGGGCATGCACTTGCCCGGATATGTCCACCATCGTATTAATATATCCTTCCGGTTCCTCATTTTCTTCAGAAATTGATTCCGGATATAACATGATAGCTCTTTGGGTGCCATTAAATAATTCCACAGTGAGTTCTACCCCCTCCCGGTTCACTGATTTATTCTCATAAAAGTGTTTCCAATTTTTAATTTTTAAGGGAGTTCCATCAGGAAGAAAAATGTTTTTCACAGGACACCACAGATCATTTTCCAGATCCGGTACCCTTCCACATAATTCTACCAGTGCCTCATTATACAGAATGATCTTGCCCTGCACATTGCAGGTATAAACAGCCGTAGGGGAATTATAAAAGAGATTTCGAAATTTCTTCTCGGTAAACGCCTTTAGCTTGCCGGCCTTTACCTGTTCGGTTACATTGTAGGCAAATATAAATACCCGTTTATCTATCTCATTTTCTCCGTAATAAACCTGACAATTTATATCAAGATATATAATCTCATCTTCTCCACCTTCACGAGGAAACGAAAGCTTTACTTGCTTTTCATTAATAGGTTCATTTGTATTGTACACTCCTTGTAGCCCTTCCATCAACCAGTTCTTTTTCATTTCCGGAAGTACTTCTCCTAATTTTTTTCCTATTAAATTTCCTTTGCCGATCAAATTTTTATAATGATCATTTGCAAATTCATAAATAAAATCAGGACCACGAACAATGCATAAAATTGCAGGAACTTTTGAAAAGATATTGTATAACATCTCTTGATTCATAACGGGAAGATGAAATCTCTCATTTGTCCCACTCTCATGAAATTCATTTTCGGAACCAAAAAGCAATCTTTTATCCTTCATCTACTCCAATTTATTTTAAAAATAATAAATTCTGTTGTTCATAAATGCAAGGGCGATTGAATATTGTTAATCTTCCATAAGCACGGTTCTATAAATGTATCCTTTTACTCCCGAAATAAAAAAGAAATTGTTTTGTTCCAGATATCTAATGCATGACTGCTATTGCACAATCAGGAATAAAAGAATTATTGATTTTCCTCCTTCTTATCCTCTATCTCCTCCGAAACGGGTACATTATGCAAATGAACAGCTTCGGATTTAGACTTCACCCGCAAATTCATCATTTCTACAAATACTGAAAATGCCATAGCAAAATAAATATATCCTTTTGGGATATGCTGCTCGAATCCTTCTGCTAACAGAGAAAGACCTATTATTAATAAAAATGCCAAAGCAAGCATTTTAACTGTTGGATGTTTGTTTACAAAATCACTGATAGATTTAGCAGAGATCATCATCACAACAACAGAGATAACTACTGCTGCTATCATAACCTCAATGTGTTTGGCCATACCCACTGCCGTAATCACGGAGTCAAGGGAAAATACGATATCCAATAGAAGAATTTGAAAAATAACGCCGGAAAAGGTTATCGGACCTTTTGGTTTTTGAAGATGATCCTCTCCCTCCAGTTTGTCGTGCATTTCCGAGGTACTTTTATAAATTAAAAACAATCCGCCGATAATCAATATCAAATCCCTCCCGGAAAGATTTAACTTCTCCACCCATTCAGGATCTTGAATATTCAGCCAGTTTCCTATATCGAAAATTGGTTCAGTAAGAGTCATAATCCATGTGAGAGACAATAACAATAGAATACGCATAATCATTGCGAGAGCTAATCCCCATTGCCGGGCTTTTTGCTGCTGATTTACCGGCAGCTTAGCGGCCATAATTGAGATAAAAATAATATTATCGATTCCTAAAACAATTTCAAGAACCGTTAGCGTGATTAAGGAAGCCCAAATTTCGGGGTTTAGTATCCAATCCATAGAGGTGTTTTAGCAAAAATAACAGTAATGAATTCACTTCAGCAAAATTTTTCATTTTATTTTAAAAAAAGTATCTTGGCTTATTCATATTTTATTAAAACAACATTATGGATCTACAACCCGTTCTGGAAAATGATTACATCATTGCCCGGCCATTAAAAGAATCAGATTTTGACATACTTTTTAAGGCAGCTTCCGATCCGCTTATTTGGGATCAGCACCCAAATAAAAACAGATATAAAAAACCTGATTTTGAAAACTTCTTTAAAGGAGCGATGGAATCCGGGGGAGCATTTATTGTATTTAGTAAAGAAACGGGTGAGGTGATTGGCAGTTCCAGATATTATGGATATAATGAAGAAGAGAGATCAATTGAGATTGGTTATACTTTTTTCTCCCGGGAAAATTGGGGCAAAAATATGAATAGGAATTTGAAAACCGTCATGCTGAATCATGCTTTTACTTTCGTTGATAAAGTCATCTTTCACATAGGCGCTCAGAATTTACGATCTCAAAAATCAATAGAAAAACTCAACGCCCGAAAAACCGGGGAGAAAATTGTTGAATACTTTGGAGAATCTCCTAAATTAAATTTCGTCTATGAAATTGATAAAAAAGACTGGATATCTGGACCTGAACCGGATAGTGATCATAGATAAAAGTGAAGGCACTTAAAGGTTAAAGCAAAGAAGAAATTATATTTATCTTGCACCTCCAAAACTCACCATTAAAAGACGTTCATGGAACCTACCCCTCCTCCACAAGTAAAAAATCTACTTGTATTGCATTTTGCCCTGTTCGCCGGTCAGATAATTTTTGTTGTGCTTGCGACCGTTCTGGTAGTGCTGCAACTATTCCCTGCTGTTTTAGGAAAATATGGTGCTGAGATGATATTACTTTCCGCTCTCATTGAAGTAATCGCGATTGCCCTCGCCCGAATTCTTTTTAAAAGAAAGCTGAAAAAAATAAATACTCATCCTGCAACTTTATCCGAAAAATTGGTCGCCTACAGAAGTGCGAACATCACCCGATGGGCAATATTAGAAGGAGCAGCATTAATAACCCTGGTAATTTTTCTTTTGACAAATCAGTGGCTGATTTTGATTATTATCCTCGCTCTATTGTTTATATTTTATACAACGAGACCAACTGCTCCAAATATTGCCACAGACCTGAATGTAAATGAGCAAGAGATTTTGAAGCTAGGCGGAGAATAGGCTGCGCGTTGAATTGCTGCGCAGTTGAAGGCTTCGCGTTGAATTGCTTCGCGTTGAATTGCTGCGCAGTTGAAAGCTTCGCGTTGAATTGCTGCGCAGTTGAATTGCTACGCGTTGAATTGCTGCGCAGTTGAATGCTTCGCGTTGAATTGCTGCGCAGTTGAATTGCTGCGCGTTGAATGCTTCGCGTTGAATGCTGCGCGTTGAATTGCTGCGCAGTTGAATATTTCATATTGAATGCCTTCGGCGTTGAAGAGAAAACTCCTAAATGAAAATTGAAAACTTAAATAATCCAGCGAAGCTCATTCAACGGCCGCAGGCCTATTCAACAGACGAAGTCTATTCAACGGCGAAGCCTATTCAACGGACGAAGCCTTATTCAACGGCGAAGCCTATTCAACGGCCGCAGGCCCATTCAACAGGCGAAGCCTTATTCAACGCGAAGCTAATTCAACGGCCGCAGGCCTATTCAACGAGCGAAGCTCATTCAACGGACGAAGTCCATTCAACGGCGAAGCCAATTCAACGGCCGCAGGCCTATTCAACGAGCGAAGCTCATTCAACGAACGAAGTCCTTTCTCCACAGTACATCAACAAACCATTTTTGTTTATCGAAAAAGTGCTCTACGGGTGTAAACCCACATTCCACGGCTATTTCATCAATTTGATTCAAAGAGTATTTCTGAGATATTTCCATATAAATGGTTTCATCCTTTTCAAAATGGAATTGATACTCTCCTATTCTGACAGTTTGCTTTTTTGTGGAAAATAAAAAACTTTTACAAGCTCCGGTATCCGGATCGTAGGAATTATAATGCTGAAAAGAATCGACTTCAAAATCAGCTCCCAGCTCCCGGTTGATCCTGGTTAATAAATTCAGATTAAACCGGGAAGTAATACCACCTTTATCATTATAAGCAGCCAAAATCTGGTAGGGATTCTTTTTCAAATCAAATCCAATCAGTACCATATCACCCTGCCTTAGTTGATGATTCAATTCTTTTAAAAAGGAAGGCATTTCATCAAACTTAAAATTTCCAATATTGCCTCCTAAGAATCCAATCAGGCGTTTATGATTTGAAACAGCATTTGTTTTGGGAAGCATATTTAAATATTCTCCCTGCAGACCATGAACTTTTAAACCCGGAATTTTTTCAGGTATCGCCTTTTGGAGATAGCTTATAATATTTTCCGAAATGTCAATCGGAAAAAAATACTCCAAACCCTTTCTTCTCCACAACTCCTTTAAGAGATGTGTGGATTTTACCGCATCGCCCGGGCCAAATCCAACGTAATCAAAAATGCTTCCCTGAGAAAGAACTACATCTGCTATTTTATCCTTTTGAAGGGCAAATACCTCCATCTCACTTTTGGTTGGATAATATTCCGGACATGCCATGATTTCCTGAAAAAGTTCATCTCCCTTTTTATCATAGAAGTATTTTGAATCAAGATATTTGGGAGAGGAGTTTAATCCTTTTATCACGTCTTCTAAAAATTGACTCATGCTGTTTATTTTACCAGGCGGATGCCCGTGTATTGCCATCTTAGTTCAGGTTGAAAAAAATTGCGGTAGGTTATTCTGCTATGTCCGGGAGAAGTCATCTCGGATGCTCCCCGCAGAACCATTTGATTAATCATAAATTTCCCATTGTATTCGCCAATGGCACCGGGCGCTTTTACAAATCCCGGATAGGGCAGATAGGCACTTTCAGTCCACTCCCATCGT
>JBDSBN010000083.1:0-9747 GCA_039921585.1 Ginsengibacter sp.
TAATATCAACTCCGGTGGAACGTCCACCAAATTCTTTTAAATTATTGATAACAGATCCTACATTTCCACTTTCACCCAAAAACCCATTCCATCCTTGTGCAGTATTATTCATACCAAAACCAATATATACTGGTCCACGCAAAAGACCGACTCCCTGGAATTCCAGCATTTCGGTCACTTCATTAGGTTTTTGAACTGCAAAGTGAGCTGCGTGCTGAGCGACTCTTGCATGGTAATCAGTAACACTATTTGGTTTGAACAAATTACCTACAGCACTTTTATTGAAGATGGTTTCAAACCAGGTTAACGCTGCCGTATACCTACCCACATTTTCATCCAAATGGTATCCATCTCTGGTGAATTTATCTTCGATCAAACTTGTGCGACCATTTTGTATGGCTGTGCCAACAGGAATTACCAGATCAGCATTGATGAGCGATTTTGCCTGACTGTATGCATTTACAATAGCCGAATACATCGTCATCTGATCGTTGCCATAATTCACAAATCCATCATGCGTAGAATTTTGTGCATAAGCCCACGTTTGATGCAAAACATATTTGGCATTCACATTTGTCGCTTTTCCTTTTACAAAATTATAAAGATTCGGTAATGGCGTTTGAAAAGTAGGAAATTGTCCGGAATTATTACTTACTTGTTGAAAACTGATATAATCCCAATTCTCCGCTGTAAGTGCAGCCTGAATGCTGGTATTTGGCTTATTAGTTTTCTTTCCATCGGCATCAATTTTTCTGAAATCATATGCTGCGGAATTATTCTGTGCATTCTGCCAATGCATATCTAAAGAAGCGCCGCCGATATAAAGATTTCCAATGATCACTTTTTCACCGGCTGCTTTGGCAATATTATACAAATAGGATTCAATAGCATCTTCAGAAAAACTATTTCCAATAGCCAGGATCCTTGTAATTCCATCTCCTTTTTTATTGGTAACAGTTACCTTGGTAATAGCAAATATTTCACCATCAGGTGATGATATTTTGATTTCTGTCGTTCCTGCAGTTTTTCCTGTTACTGTTGCAGTGTTGTTTTCTCCCGCTACCACATCAGCAATGGCAGGATTTGCAGAAGTCCAGCTATACTTGCGTTTGGGAGCAACATTATCTCCAAAACCTGCATTTATAACAGCTTTCCCATCAATATTGATGGTGATGCTTTGTTTATCTACGGCCACATATTGCTCCATGTTTATGTTCGCCTTGTCCTTCTTACAGGAGAAGCTGCAAAACAGAATGCCGCAAAATAAAATACTTAAAATAAATTTATGATACCTCATAGTTTGATCAATTAATGATTAAAATGAAACGGAATTGATATATTATCTGTAAAATCTCACCCGGGTCAAAAAACAGGTAGATTTATAGCTAATACGATTCAGAAAGAATAATCCTCTGCTCTGAATAAAAAATAAATTAAAAGAATCGGAAAGAAATTAAGTGAAGGGGATATTTCAGGAAAGGAATATTAAGAAAATCATACTCATGGATGTATTTTTGTATCCCTTGAATTTTTCTTCTACAAATTTATTCGCCTTTACAATATGATCACTAATGGTAGAGGTAGAAATATTTAAAAGTTCGCTTACCTCTTCATAAGAATACTCTTCCATTTTAATCAGACGAAAAACCTGCCGGCGTTTCGGTGGTAATGTATCGATCACATTTTGTAGAAATTGTTGGCTTTCCTTTGTAAAAAAGGCCTCTTCTACATGGCTATACATCTCCTCATTAATTTTAATTAACTCCTCCTGCAGTTTTCTTTCCCGGGAAACTTTCCGGAAAAAATCATACACCGTGTTTTCTGCAATCCGAAAAAGATACGAACGGAAGGATAAATCAGGATCAATCGTTTTCCTGTTATTCCAGATTTTAATAAAAACTTCCTGGAGTAATTCAGATGCATGTTCTTCTGATTTCACCAGTTTGCGTAAATAGCCAAATAAACGGGAACTATACTGATTATAAATTTTTTCAAATGCAAACTGATCGCCCTTAGAGAAAAGGTCCAGCAGTTTTTTTTCACTTGAATGGCGGGTGTGCATAGTTAGTTTTAACGTTTCAGGAATTTAAATATAGTCTTATTTAATTTAAAACTAAAATAGTCAGAAAAAAATAATGAGATCTTCTGCCAGGAGATTTAATTCTCACGATACATTAATTTTTATGGGTCGAAAAATACTTAATCCTGTGAATTGATTCAAACACAATTGGTAGAAGGCATAAAAATAGAAAGAGAATTAGCTAAACAATTTTCTGTTAATACAGACTTCTATCTAGCTAATTCTCCATGGATTAATTATTAAAAACTATTTTCTGAAATCTTATAGCTTTTTCATGATTTCTTCAATCGCTCTTTTGATTTGCGGGTCATCACCATTCATTCGATCTTCAAAAGTATTCTTCACAAATATATCCGGTGCTACGCCGGTTTTTTCCAGATCTTTTCCATCAAGTGTATAACATCCCCACGATGGAAGCCTTACAGACGAACCATCGACCAGTCTTGCAGAGGTAGTGAATATAATCCAGCGATACGTTTCAGTTCCTATAATCGTTCCTAAATTTAATTCTTTAAATCCCGCAGCCGTCATTTCCCCATCACTTAAGGTTTGCTCATTAATCAACAATATGATTGGCTTGCCAGACGGAGCAAAGTTTGGCTGAGGACTAATTTTCCCATCTCTGTATTTCCATTTCAAATAAGGTTTTCTTGATAAGAATTGCAAGACTTCATCATGCACATTCCCACCTGTATTGTATCTGAGATCCAGAATCAATGCATCTTTTTGCGCCACTGAATCTGAAACCATATCCAGTTTAAATTTTTCCAGAGAAGGTCCGGACATATCTCTCATATGTACATAACCAATCCGGTTATTACTCAATCGGTTTACTTTCTGACGGTTGGCATCTTCCCAGGTGTTATACAATTTACCACCCATCTCACCGGAAGTAGTCGGGCGAATTTTAACATCAAACTCTTTTTGACCACGACGCAATGTTAGCGTCATTTCTTCCGGTAAAGAAGCCTTCATAAAATAAAACTCCCTGTTTGTTTTAGGATTCACTTTTTCACCATCCACTTTAACTAAAACATCACCTTTTTGTATTTTCTGTTCATAGAAATCTGCTGTACCTCCGGGAACGACGAAGTCAATAGTATATGAATTATCATTCTCAAACATCAGCCCGGTGGCTGCTGTCAACGTTTTATAAAAAGTACTTTCATCTGATCCAAACGTTGAAAATCCATAATGGGAAGTATTTAATTCACCCATCATATCATTTAGTAGAACGCGGATATCCTGTCTTGTCTGTAAAAAAGGCAGGAAGGATGCATATTCCTTTTTTAGTTTTTCCCAGTTAACGCCGTTATAGGTTTCTTCGTAGTAGTTCTCTTTTAAAACAGCCCATGCTTCGTAAAACATCTGATTAAACTCATCGTTCAGGTTTCTGGAAAAGGAATGGCTGATATCTATCTTTTCTGTAGAATTATTATTCAGGTTTAATTTGGAAATGTTTCCCTGGCTAAGTATGTAATAATTATCCTTATACCCTGACAGATTATATCCAAACCCATCCGCCCCTTTTATCTTTTCTGTTTTTGTTTTTTCAAAGGGCTCATAAATAGTTTGCCATAAAGTTCTTTTACCATCTTCATGATTAGACATAAAAAGAACATGCGTTTTCGTTCCATTCATAATGACAGATACACCAGATTGTGACCCAAAGGATGGACTAATCTGGTCCAGGCGGTCCATCATATTACGAAAGTCAATTTTAACCTCGGGCTTTTTAGCCGGTTCTTTTTTCACTACAGGTTTTTCCTCTTCTTTTTTCTTATCCTTAGAATTCTTTTTGTCTTCTTCTTTTTTAGGAGTTTCTGTTTCTTTTTTTACAAAAAGAGAATCAAACATATCAGATTTGAAGGGCGTATCAAATCTTGCTAATTCCATGCGATAAATTCTTGAATCTTTAAGTCCATAAGGAAAGGCAGGTTGAGAACGGTTAGAAGTGAAATAAATATATTTCCCATCCGGCGACCAAACCGGGTCCTGTTCTGTTACGCCCGTATTGGTAATATTAAACACTTGCTTATCCGCTAAACGAACCAATAAGATATCTTGTTCAAAATTTCTTAAAGCAGAATACATAACATATTTATCATCCGGCGAAAAGTAAGGAGTAGAAGAATTTAACCCCCAAATTTCATCTGTTGCAAGAAGTGAAGATTTCATGTCCTTCAAATCCAGTAAACGAAGTTCATTGCTGCCACTCAGGTATGTTGCTTGTGTTTTATCTGAATTAAAGGATATAGCGCGATCATTTTTTGACTGCTCGGTCACCTGTTTTTCCGATCCTGTTCCTTCAGCATTTTGTGTAAATAAGTTGTGAAACCCTTTATTTGTTTGTGTATAAAGCAGTGTTTTATTGTCCTTAAGCCAATAGACTTCCGTTACTTTTTCTTGTGCCTGAGTTGGAATCTCCCGAATAAATTTCCCTTTGGCATCCGAAACAAATAATTTTCCTCTGGAAACGAACGCTAATTTTTTCCCGTCAGTCGAAACATCAAAGGAGGAAATTTTTCCATTCACATTATAAGCCTGGGCTGCTTCCAACGTATTGTTGGAATATTTCTTCAGAGGCACAAGAGTCGCCTTTTTTGTGGCAATTGTATATAAGTAAATTTGAAAATCTTTTTCAAACACCACTTTATCTCCACCTGCATTTACAAAAGGACGAAAAATGGAAGATGTGAAATTTGTAAGGGCTACTTTCTTCCCGTTATCAAACGTATATAAATTATACTTTCCGTTTGCTTCATCAGAAATAAAATAGATGTTTCCTTTTTTGTCAATACTCGCGGACATGTCTTTCCCCTCCCACTTCGTGTATTGTGTGTGTTTTTTTGTTTTTAAATTATACGATTGAATTTCCGGGTTGAAAGCACCTTTATACCCGATTCTATTATAAAAATTGGAACTCTCCCAGGTGTCATCAAAAAATATCTCACCGGTTAGAGGATGTTCGAAAGCATCATGCGTGTAATCAAACGTATTATTGCTAAATACGCGTTGCGGAGTTCCTCCGTTTATATTTACTTTATACGTTGCACCTCTGTCATAACGGGTACTTGTAAAATAAATATGTTGATTATCCCACGACCAGGATTCCATTAGATCCTCTGCAGAATGAAATGTGAGTCTTTTAATATCACCACCGTTAAAAGGCATCAGGTAAATATCATTATTTCCAAATTGACTATTGCTAAAGGCAATCCATTTACCATCCGGAGATACTTTTGCCCGGGTAGCATTACCCTGCATAGAAGTAATTTGAGTAGCGAATCCTCCTTCTGATGAGGTGCGCCAAAGATTCCCATTATACGAATAGATCATCGTTTGGCCATCCGGTGTGAGGGTTGGATGTGATGCGAAATATTGTTGGTCTTGTTGTGCATAAGAATGAAGCTGAACACTAATAAGTGTTAGAAAGAGAAATAAATATTTTTTCATTTTAGGTTTACTAATTTTTAATCAAAATTGATAGCGGCGTAATGTAGTAAAAAATGAACTTTTAAAAAAAAGGAAATGAGGGAAGGTTAATAGTTCTTAGAAAAATATATTTACTTAAATTTATAGCATGGATAAAATCAAAATCTTACTTATTGGAAGAGATCCTGTTGTGCTCCAAAAGCTTCTCCGATTTATAAATGAAAATCCTGAATGGGAAGGAACAGGAACGGTAGATGACAAAAGTGCAAAAACTTTATTCAGGCAGCAAAAATACGCCTACGTTGTTTTGATCGACATTTTTGATGAAGCTGTAGTAAAGGATTTGCATCAGACTTTCCAATCTTTGAATCCTCAGGTTGGTTTTCTTCGGCACTATGGAGATTCTACCAATTTATTAGCTCTTGAATTGCATGATCTGATGGAAAAACACCCTGTAGTTATCGAAAAACATAATAATGAAAACATTTAATTCGTTTATCTTTTCAGATAACTATAAATAATAATTATGAGAATATTTGGAATCTTATTCATGTCGATTTTGCTCCTAAATTCTTGCGAAAAGAATCCGATTAAATCTCAGCCGGAAGAAGAGGGACCGTCTGCAAAAACCGATACGGTAATAGTGAACCTGGCATATGGCTCAGCTACTGATCAAAAACTGGATCTTCATCTCCCGGCAAACCGGGATGCAAATTCTAAATTAATTATTTTAATACATGGCGGCGGTTGGAGTGCGGGCAATAAACAGGAACTTCATTTTCTGGCCAAAAGATTAAAAAACAAGAATTTTGTTGTGGCAAATATCAACTATCGATTATCTACTCCACAAAATCCGGATAATTATAAAATGCAATTGGATGATATAGGTTCCGTTCTTTCCTATTTGAAAACCAAATCTCTGATATATACTTATGGTATTAAGGAAATATACATAGCAGGCCATAGTGCCGGCGCACATTTATCCCTGTCGTATAGTTATAGCCGAAACGCAGATCGCACCATAAAAGCAGCTGCAGGCCTGGCTTCTCCTACAAATCTGTACACACTTTCATATTACAATGCAGCCCTTGTTGATCAATTATTAATTCCCTATCTAGGAGGTGAAAGAGAAGTTATCAAACAACGTTATCTCGATTGCAGTCCTTACTATCAGGTAAAAAATGCTTCTATTCCGACAATATTATTTAGTGGAGAATTTGACCCAATTACACCCGTCAGCCAATCGGAATCATTAATATCCGTTTTAAGTACATCTAATGTACCTAACAAATTAGTCAGATATACTCTGGCTGCTCATGATTGGTGGAATACGCCACTTTATTTTGACAATGCGATTGATGAAATAACAGCCTGGTTCAGGAAGTACTAGAAATGTATGGCAGATTAAAAGGAATAAAAGTTGGAAAAAAACTTCTTCCTCTCTTTAGTTTTATTTTCTAAAATCATCCGGATCAAAATCAGCGCCCGGATCTACTTCAATTGTTTCATTTAATAAATAAATATTTGCTCCGTTGAGCATAGCACTAATTTGTCTTCTATAAACTTCCGCTTCTTCTCTTGTTCTGAAATTTCCAAATTTAATCCGAATGTATGGATTTGAAAACCACATGTACGGCTTTTGTTCCGGAAACTTCTGTAGCAATTCTGCCCGTACTTTGTAGGCATAATCCCGATCATTGGTATTTAAAACCATCAGCCGGTACCCTTTGGCTGTCCGGGCCTGGTTTTTCAAAATAGCTGTATTTAATTCAGCTTGTTTTGCAGCCAGAATATCCAGCCTGTAATCTTTTTTGATCACAATTTGATTTTGGGCAAGAGTGGTGTCTTCTGATATCTGGGCATTAGAAAACTGAAAGCATAATGTAGCAGCAAATAAAAGCAGTAAATATCTCATGGATAGATTGTTCTAATTCTGATTAAAAAAATTGAATATTGCCGTTATTTCTAACGGTCAATTCATAGACAAAAATTTCGTCCATTAAGTTGCCTGCTATTTTACCTGAAGACTTTCTTCTACAATTTTTATACTGCTGCTGCATCCAAGCCTGTTTGCACCGGCATTTAATAATTCCTTTGCAAAAGAAAAAGATCTAATACCGCCACTTGCTTTAATTTTTATATTATCTGCTAAATGTGTTCTGATTAATTGAACGGCATGGATAGATGCACCTTTTTCTGCAAAGCCTGTGGAAGTTTTAATATAGTCAACACCAGCTACTCCATAAATATCACAGCATTTGATTATTTCCTCATCCGTTAACATCCCACTTTCAATGATGACTTTGATTTCTTTTTCTTTGCTTTTAATAATGGGCATTACGGTGTTTATTTCATTTGCAATAAATTCCCAATCTCCGTTTTTTATAGCAGAAATATTTACTACAAAGTCCAGCTCATCCACTCCGTCTACCATAGCCAAAACAATTTCAGCAACTTTTGCTTCAATAGCAGAATACCCCAAAGGGAATCCAATAACGGTAGCAATTTTCACATCCGTGCCTTCAAGAAATTCCCGACTTTTTTTTACATATAAAGGAGGTACACAAACTGCAGCAAACTGATACTCCGCGGCTTCTTTGCATAATTTTTCTATCTCAGATAAAGTAGCTGTGGACTTTAATAATGTGTGATCGATGTATTTAGATATATTCATTTATTAACCGTTTATAAAAAAAATGAAGATACAGTTTAAGTTATTTATATCTTCAGGAAATAAATAAAATTAACTCATGAGAATAATTAAATTTCCTTTTTGCTTATTTTTATTCGCCATTTTTTCAATGTCGATATCATTAAATGTTAGTGCGCAAGCTACCTTTCCTGTAAATGGGATAGCGAATCCACAAAATAATGTGTATGCCTTTACCAAAGCGACCATTGTAAAGGATGCGGATAACATAATTGAAAATGCAACTCTTTTAATTCAGGGTAAAAAAATTGTTGCCATCGGAAAAAATGTATCTATTCCAAAGGATGCAATTATCATTGATTGCCAGGGAAAGTATATTTATCCCTCCTTTATAGATATGTATGGTGATTATGGAATTCCGTCTCCGCAAAGACCAGGCTCGGGTGGATTCAATCCATTCGCTGCACCTCAATTAACATCTGAAACAAAGGGCCCTGTTGGCTGGAATCAGGCGTTAAAACCTGAATCCAATAGTGTCGAACTTTTTACTGCCTCCGATAAAGATGCGACATCACTTCGTGAATCTGGTTTCGGCACGGTATTAACTCATCGTCGGGATGGAATTGCACGAGGAACCGGCACCCTTGTAACGCTTGCTACTCAACCGGATAATTTTGTTGTTTTAAAAGAGAAAGCCTCTGCCCAATATTCATTTATGCGGGGGACTTCAACTCAGAGTTATCCATCTTCACTTATGGGGGTGATTGCTTTAATCAGGCAAACATATCTGGATGCTGACTGGTACAAAAATGCACCCGAAGAAGAAGGGAAAAATTTAAGCTTGAGTGCCTGGAATAACATTCAGTCACTTCCTCAGATATTTGAAGCGAATGATAAGTGGGCATCTATTCGGGCAAATAATATCGGGAAAGAATTTGGAATAAAATATATTATTAAAGCCGGAGGAAATGAATATCAGAGATTGAATGAAATTGCTGATATGAAAACAGCCTTTATTGTGCCTCTGAATTTCCCTGCGGGAATAGATGTGGACGACCCGAATGATGCGAGACATGTAGCTCTTGCTGATATGAAACATTGGGAAATGGCTCCGGCTAATCCTGCAGCTTTTGAAAAAGCAAAGATCAAATTCACGTTAACAACAGATGGACTAAAAGATAGTAGAACCTTTTGGACAAATATCCGAAAGGCAATTCACGAAGGCCTTTCAGAGAAAGCTGCTCTTACAGCCTTAACCAAAACTCCTGCAGAATTATTAAATGTAACGGATATGGTCGGCAGCCTGGAAGCAGGCAAACTGGCTAATTTTATAATTACTACCAAACCTGTTTTTGACGATAAAGCAGTTATTCTTCAAAACTGGATTCAGGGAGAAAAATATGGTATTAAGGAAGATGCCTGGAGCCCGGTAGCCGCTTCATATAAATTGGTGATGACTGCTCAAAACGGTACTAAAACAAATTATACTCTGGATGTAAAATCATCCAATAGCGCGACACTGATTGGGAAAGATTCACTTGCCACAAAATTTTCCTTTGACTGAAAAATGGTCGCAATCAAT
>JBDSBN010000084.1:0-7507 GCA_039921585.1 Ginsengibacter sp.
TTCAGGATAGTGGCTGGGCAATTCTATTGGCCTCGATTAATGTATCGCAACCGCCGCCTGCCGAAGGGATCGGTGGAATGATGATCGTTTGTAAAAGTGGTTTGGATACGAAGTGGTCCGGATTGGAAGGCGGAAATATAAAACTGACAAAATCGCTTCTGGTGGCCGATCCGGGAACATTTAGTCTGATCGATGCTGCTGCCGGAAAGAATATTTATTGCCATCAGAAATTCCTTTTATGGCAGGATGAAGCGAATCCTTTTCCCTCTTCTGTAAAGTTGGTTTTTGCAAAGAGCTTCCCGTTTGTTTATTACAATCATGTCAATGGTACAGAATTTATTTCTGCAAAAGTGCATGCTAATCCTCAGTTCGACAGGCCGGTAACGGTTACGGGAAATGCGCTGAATATTCAAACGAAGAATTCTGATTTTTATCTGATCGGACATAAAGAGTTTCGCCGCTTTATGCTATCCGATGACAATATTTTACAGGATAATTTTAATCCGGATGAAAAAGTGCCTTTTGCAAAACCCATTGCGTTTGCTTTGCAAAATGCAGTGTTTACAACCACAGCCGTAAACGGACTGATTCTCTTTGGTACTCTGGAAGAGGATTTTATTCGGGTAAAAACCGGATCCTTATTTCTGACATTTGGCGTGTATTCTTATCTGCCCATTTTGCCGGATCCTTATACAGCCAATCTTGGTCTGCTGAAAAATCAATTTATCCGCACAAATCCTTTAACCGGTGCATCGGAGATGGCTTATGGAAAACGCCCGATTCGCTTATGGTTGTTTTGCCAGGTAAAATGGACGGAAATACCGGAGGATATCAATGATCAGGTGGATGTGTCTTTTCATTTTGCTTCTGTTCTCAATGATCAGGCAATCGCGAATGCACGGGTAGAAAGCGGTCCCAATCCTACTATGTTCAAAAAAGCTTCTGATCATCTCGAACAATATTTACAAATAATTGATCCGGGTTTGAATACGTCTTCGGAGCGGGTCGTTCCTTTAAACGACGTGGTTTCCAATTCTGAAAAGCGTTTATTTTCTTCCAAAAGACCGGACTTGGAAAAAAGCTGGGACGAAGCGTTTCGGATTATTACAAATGAAGCATTTGCCCTGCTTGATGTAAGCAGCAATGCCAATCAGTTTGGTGTCAGTTTTGCCTCCTTCAGAGGAAATCGGGTATCACTTATCACTACCCACCGGGCCAATGCGGTGGACGATTCTCAGAGCAATTCATTTCCCATTCAAATTCAGGGAATGGATGTGGTATGCCGCGGGCAGTTTGCCAAAGTATTCACCCTTCCGCAAATTTCCTGGGAGCCGGTGCTTAATCTGACAGACCCGGCTAAAATGAATCCTTCCAATCCTTCATTGGAACCTCCATTGGGACCAAATTATTATCCGAATGATGGTGGCCCCACACGCATTTTTAATAATAGCGTGGAAATGGTTCCCTTGTCTCCGATTCCACTCACCAAACATATTATTGAACGCTTCGCCAATGAAAAAGGCAATACGGTTATCTCTCTTTTTACTTTGCCGTTTGGCATGAAATCGATTGCTGTATTGAATAAGGATACTGAGGCAATACCTCCCAAAATTTCGAATAATCAATTCCGTTTCCAAAACAATATCGTGGGTGGTATACAAATGCGCTTTACCGCCGGAATGCTGGCTACGGATAGGTTTCCTTTATTTCATGGCGGCACGCTTCAGTTAAATAATATTTTAAACAGCAACGGCGCCCAAACTTTTACAGGTACGCTGGGCGATAGTGTGTCGACTATTTTTAATAATGAATTTGTGCCTAAGATGGCCAATTTATTAACCAGTCGGGGTGTGCCCTTAACCCGCATCGACTTTAGCGGATATGGTGCCAGTATATTCAGTGATTGGTTTAATCCGGATGCACAATTCGCTCAAACCAGTCAATCTAAGTTTGATGTATTCGTAGGTCGTACTGCTCATGAAGTCATTCAGGTAAGGAGTATGATTTATCCCTGGGGAATACGGGTTGTCCGAACCATTGTGTTGTATCGCTCCGGCAGCGGATATGTGTACCGTGTAGATTCCGGCTGGAAAGCAGAAAGTGATGGATTGTATGATTTTACTTATCGGTTGAATGGGCGTCCGACAACGCCTACACAAGAGGTATATAATGCTCATCCGGGAATCATTAAAGGATTGTTTGATGTGGACAATATTGTGGAGCAAGGAAATCAGATTCCGCTAAGTAATTTTATTGCTTCGGGTAAATATTATGTGGATGCAAACAATCAGGTAAAATTAAATGCAGGAGGTCCACTGAGTCTTCCGGCAATAGTCAAAGAAGTAGAGTTTGATTGTAACCTGGAAATAGAAAGTGTCATCCAGGGAGCATCTAATGGACGGGTGCCCTCAAAAAAAATGCGGGGCTATGTACAGCTTGCTCCGATGGGAACACCTTTATCCAAAGAAACATTGGAACAATTGCATGTCATTAATGGAGGAAGCATTGGCGGCCCGGTAGATTGTATGATTGATGTCGGAAATAACGGTCAGAAGATGCGGATAAACCGGGTGGATAGTAATATTTCAAAAAATGCCGCCGGCACGGAACCTGTATTTGTTGCCGCTGCAAGAGGAAATGTCATTCTCCCCAAAGATGGCTCCTGGTCTCTGGTGTCTCATGATTTCACTTCGGGAGATGTTACTCCGTTGCCCGCTAACACATCGGTGCCGGTTATCCGGATCAGTCAGGTGATGGCAACTGTATTTACAGATCCGGCGCTGCCGGAAAAAGAACTGCATACATTAAAGTATTTGCCGGATCCGGTAACTCAGTTATTAAGAATTGCCCATCCGAAAGAGTTACTGAGAAATGAAACAAACGGCACCACGAATTTCGGATTTCTTCAAAGCACGGATACGCAAAAGGTATTATTTCTGACACCCTCCTATAAAAAATTAGTCAATGTAGCAGAGGTGTCTAAAATGCTCAGTAAAACGCCGGCGTTGTTTGTAGATGCCTACAGAATGATGAGTTCAAAAGCGATTTTTCCAAACATTGGAAATGCGCTGACAACCTTTGGAGACGCCATTCCGTTAAATACAAATTTTGGAAAGAGCTCTCTGACAGATGCCGGAAAACAGGTTTGGGAATTAATGCAGATCAATCAGAAAGATGTTGCAGGAAAGATTGAAAAAGAAGGAATGAAACTGCTGAAACAAGTGGAGAGTTTTGAATTTCCATTGCCCGATAAATGGTTTTTAATTAACGAGGACTTTTTGAAGATTTATGTTGAATATAAAAAGACCAATAAAAACGGCAGCACCGATAAAGGCAATCTTCAGTATGACATCAATTCCTTTGCCACCAATGTAGCAGATAACTGGAAGAGTAAAATGTCCAATATCTCCATGGTGCTGGATATGGGCCCGTTCGAACGCCTGATGGTCATCAAAGGAAACTTCGATGCGAAGAACGGATCAGAAGCCGGATATAAAGGAAGTGATACCGATCCTGGTTTTCCGGCGCCACAAATAGAATTTAGCCCGGTACTGGAAACTGTTATGGAGATATTGCAAATACTTCAGGATTTGCAGGGTGCAAAATATGGCGATGCGTTAAAGAAAGGGTTAAAGATTGCCATGAGCAATAATGCGGGTAGCTGGGAATATAAATTTGAAGCGACGAAAGAGATTCCCGTCGTGAAATTTCCCGTTCCTCAAGCCCTTTATGATGCACCCACCACTCCTTTAAAACTGGAAGCCGGTTTGAAATTGGGTGTGTATTTCAACGGTGCCATCATGGTGACGACGGATCCGGGCAAATTGATTCCTACCGCTGGTGCATTCATTGATTTTTACGGAAGACTTTCCGTCATGTGTGTGTCTTTGGCTGCCGCTACCGTGTATGCAATCGGTCAGGTGAATTTAGGCATTGCAGCAGATACCAAAAAAGGTCCTTCGCTCAAAATGAAATTCGGATTTGGAGCACAGATCGTCGTGGGATTGCCTATGGTAGCCAATGTGAGTGTGCTCTATGTTGTGGGCGTGGAAATTTATGCGGATTCCAAAGAGGTTATCGTCACGGCTTCCATGTTGTTTCAGGGACATGCAGATTTGCTGGGCGGACTTGTAGGTATTACAATCACCATCGAGGCAAAAGGTTCTGTAAAGCGTTCCGGCGACCGCACGGATTGTTCGGCCCAGGTCACTTTTGCAATTGAAATCAGCATCTTCCTGGTGATTGATATTAACTTTTCTGAATCCTGGCAGGAGGATCGGCAAATTGCCTGATCCGCACAGTTATCATGTTTTAAATTATTTTTTTATGGAACAAAACAGACGCTTTACCATCCTTACTTTTCCTCAGAGCTTCGATGGCAATAAAATAACAGTAAATATTCTTGTCCTGCCCCGCAATCAGAATCCGCTAAGAAGTGCCGTAGAGAGCCATTCAGGAATACCGGATGCACCCGCTTTTGCTGATGCCCGATTTCGTTTTAATGCCAAAATAGTTTCCAGCCTGGAGGAGTTTCCAATGAATACCAGCACAGGAAGAGAAGTGGCCTTGAACGTTTCTCCCCTTGAACCAGGTAAATCCAGAGCATTATTTACTGCATTGGCCAATCAATTTAATATCGATATCACGAAGACTCCCGAAGCAAATACCAATCCCAATGTAAATATGCCGGGCACTGATAAAGCGCCTGAAGCAATCAAAAAGGAAGATGTTTCCAAATCGGTTAAAAAGTACTTGCCCGTTTCATTCCGGAAGTCGTTCAATTTTATTTCTCCCAGGGTGAAAAATGCCGTGATTGATGACAGCTATTTCTGTGCGTTAAGAGAGGCTAAAAAGGATCCCGGATTTCAAACCACTCCAAGGGCAATCAGTTGGGGAAAAGTGTTTGCTTTTATTTTGCGGCAGCCGCAACTGGCCAAAGAAATCGGAATAATTTATGAAGCAGAAATTGTTCTAAATCCAGGGGAGTATGAAAATGGCGGCTGGCTATATATGGATTTAGATAGTCAAGTGACTACCGGGTGCAACAGGATGCCACTCTTTCCCTGGTGAATAATTCACCCAATCCGGATTATATCAAAACCGAAGGATTATTTATAAAGAGTTATGCAGTGCGGATTCCCGCGCTTTCTGCCGATAAGCCAAGAGCGTTGTTTGCCCCATTGCAATTTCCCGTTTTATATAAAAAACCGGGCGCCCTAACTGACCCCCTTCCGGAAGGAAATTTCGATCAGATCTTTATTGAGGCGGCAGAATATGATGATGGCTTCTGTAAAATAGTCCACTCCTTCCAACCGCATAGCCAGAATTTTTTACTGGAAGAAAGCGATGGCTTTCATCCGGTAAAGGAATCGGGAATACGATTAGGTTGGGATGATGAACAAATACTTATTTGGTATATGCGGCAGATGATGGAGGATGGGAATATCGGAGGAGGAAAAAGAATCGATGCTCCTTTGGGAGTCATCGGTTATAAAATTGATGTAAGAGAAAAAGGAAATGAAACCTGGGAATCTCTCAATGCAGTTCAAAATAAAATTCCTTTAAAGGTGGATCAAATCATCCTGGGAGATATAAAGAAGGAACTTTCCTACCAGGTATATCCCTCACAGGTAGATGGGGATAAAAGTAAAAACTATTGGCTCCCAATGTATTTTGCTAATTGGAATGGAAAAAGTATGGTTTTGCCGGACGAAGATGCCATCAGTATTTATCAGCTTGATCAGCCCCTAAAACCAGATCCGGGAATTAATGTAACGGGTACTCCGGAAAATGGATTGTCAAAAACATTTGAGGCTATAAATAATAATACCCGTCTGCATTATGGAAAGATTTATGAATTCAGAATTCGCATGAGCGATCTGACAGGCGGCGGTCCCGACATAGAACATACAGCGGTGAACGGAGGTGAAAACCCGGTTACTACATGTCATTTTAAACGGTTTGTGGCTCCCACAACGGTCCGTATTCAAAATGTGCCGCCAAATGATGATGAGAAAGTATTTGAAGATGCTTCACTGAAAATTCAAAGACCCCTTCTTGGTTATCCATCCGTTGTTTTTACAAATAAATATGATGATCCGGTGGGATTACTTAAAATTGCTTCCGGGGATCTGAAGGGCATTGAAGCTTTCGGTCTTGCAGATCCGGATGTGGAATCAGTAGAAATTACCGTGGAAGTTCAGACCTTAAAAATGGACAATCTCTTAAGTGTTTCAGGGAAGGAATCTTATATAAAATATTATACAACCTACCGAAATTTCCATGCAGAATATGATCATGTTCTTGAAATTCCTATTGATTATAAAAACTGTCCCGTGCTCCGATTTGGAGATTCATCTGATCTGGGCGACCTCGGTTTCACAGAAGCAGAAATTAATGGAATGAGTACCTTGCCTTTGCCTTCTTCCAGAACCATCCGGTTGACTTTGCGTGCAGTTTGTAAAGAGAAAGATGGATATTATGGATTAGAAAAACCAGATAAGGAATTTAATACCCGATTTGGAAGTACCCGCTATGTGATGCTTTACCAGGCAGCCCAGGACGAAAGAAATCTGTTTGCTCCAACTTCTCCGGCAAAAAGATTAAAGGGGATTTATCTTCAACCGGATCCGCCGCCACCCTCCTTTGATGGAATATTCACTAATATTTATTTAGGAAAACAGGTAGAGAAATTACCGGATATGATTCAGCGCCTGGCAAAGACACTGGAATTAGATAACAACGATTTAACCCTTGTCGGGAAAAAAGGAGAGCGTGTTCAGTTCGGTTGCTCCAATCAGATCCGGCATACTTTATCTCCTGATCGTTCTTCCCTCACTTTTGCCAGTAAAGGAGATCTGATGAATCATTGGTTATGCAGTATTACACTTCAAATAAAACGAGACTGGACCTGGGATGCATTGGAAGACCGGAGTTTTACCATTACCCGAAAAAAGTTTTTTAAGAAGGATGCTGTCAATGGAATTCCGCCGGAAATAAAAGAAATCGGTTCGATTGAATTGAGAAAAACCATTTCCTTTAATGCCTTATTAAAGCCAGACAGAGATGATACGACCATTTTATTTATTGATGCAGTAGAGCCCAAAAGCACTTCGGGCGCTCCTGATTTGATTGGTGTGGAATATACCATCACCACCCATTTTAAAAATGGACATGCTTCCCAAAAGGATGAAGAAGTCACGCTGCAACTCGAACTTCCCGTAACAAATAATCCTGCCCAGGTTCCAAAAATTGCCTCTGCAGGAATCGCTCTGTCTCCCTATGTGCGAAATGAAAAATATTCTTCTACAGAAGCGCGGACAAGATATTTATGGATCGAATTTGAGGAACCAATAAAAGATCCGAATGATCATTACTTTGCCAGAATTCTGGGATATGCACCGGATCAGTTGTTAAGCAATAATGCCCTGTCACTTTTAATTGCTCCGGAAGAACCATCTCTTCCGATAGATCCTGAATATATCCGGATCATCACTCCGGAGCAACC
>JBDSBN010000085.1:0-4358 GCA_039921585.1 Ginsengibacter sp.
ACACCTGTAAGTGCAGCAGGATTCCAATAACCGGCAGTGCCATCAGATACTGATGCTACCTGTGCTGCGCCCATTCCTAATCCTCTGGCACCGGCACCTATGTTTAGAAACTCGTTTGAATATTTTCTAAACTGAGCAGAACAAAGCCCGGGAAGAAGCAAAAAACCGACTATTTTTAAAAGGGATGACATTCTCATGTGTATAAAACGATTTATTTTCCGAACCACAAAGCACTGGTAATTTAAAACGGGAGTTAGGTATTAATATTGTTCTGAATATTCTTTATTCGTGTAAAAATAATGAAAGGTTTTTCCGTTAGTAACTCTGTTTTTTTCTTGAAAATTAATCTAAAAATATTAATACCGAATGAATAGAATCAATAATCGGCATTCAGATAGAGTTTTTATTGTTGAAATTCGCACATCCCGTTCACAACAATTCGGTTTTGAAAAGCATTATCATCGGTTTTACAACTTATTTATAAAAATAGAATAGTCGTTTTCCCATTTGCTTCTTAATTTCGCAACATTTATGGAAAATTTAATAGCAGAATTATCATGGCGCGGACTGGTTCAGGATATGATACCAGGAACCGAAGAACAATTATGTAAAGAATCAACAGCTGCCTATGTAGGTTTTGATCCTACAGCAGATAGTTTACATATTGGTAGTTTGATACCGATTATCTTACTGAAACATTTCCAAAATTTTGGGCATAAGCCTTATGCACTGGTCGGAGGAGCAACGGGTATGGTAGGCGACCCCACCGGAAAAAGTGAGGAAAGACAATTGATTGGTCCCGAAACACTAAGTAAAAATGTGGAAGGAATCAAAAATCAGCTTTCAAAGTTTATTGATTTTAATTCCGGATTGCCCAATAGTGCGGAAATGATTAATAATTATGATTGGTTCAAGGATATTTCCTTTTTGGATTTTATCAAAGATGCCGGCAAACACATCACCATCAATTATATGATGGCAAAAGACAGTGTAAAAAAGCGATTGGAAAGTGAAAGTGGAATGAGCTTTACCGAGTTTTGTTATCAACTGATGCAGGGTTTCGATTTCTATCATTTATTTACTACTAAAAATATACAACTTCAATTTGGTGGTAGCGATCAGTGGGGGAATATCGTCACCGGCGCAGAACTTATCCGGCGCAAAAGCGGTGGAGAAGCATTTGCATTTACCTGTCCTCTGTTAAAAAAAGCGGACGGAAACAAGTTTGGCAAAAGTGAGAAAGGAAATGTATGGTTGGATGCTGAAAAAACATCTCCCTACACATTTTACCAGTTCTGGCTTAATACCGCCGATGCAGACGCTGAAAGATTCTTAAAAATATTTACTTTTTTAAAGAAATCTGAGATTGAAGAATTAGTTAAAGAACATACCGGCAATGAGCACTTACGCATTCTTCAGAAAAGGCTGGCTGAAGAAGTCACTTGCCTGGTACATTCCCGAAAAGACTATGAATTTGCATTGAAAGCTTCTTCCATTCTATTCAGCAACGATACGGCAGAAATTTTAAAGGAATTGGACGAGAAACAATTGCTCCAGGTTATGGATGGTGTTCCAACGATTCAAATAACAAAGGAACAATTTGAAAATGAAGATTTAATTACCCTTTTAGCAAATACATCTATTTTCCCAAGTAAAGGAGAAGCCAGAAAAATGCTTAACGGAGGCGGAGTATCCATTAATAAGGAAAAAGCAACCTCCGGAGAGGAAAAAATAAATAGTACACAGTTATTAAACGGAAAATATCTATTAATTCAGAAAGGCAAAAAGAATTATTATTTAATCATAGTAGGATAAAAGCATCTTCCGGTTTTTCACCTTCAAACGGGAAATATCCTGTTTGAAGGTGAAAAACTCAGAGGCTAATTATTCTGAAACCACCTTCAATTGCTTCTTCTTTTCTTTACTTTTATGAGTCATGTATTCCTCCATATCAGATCAAACACTCTTTCGCGAGCCAGATACCCATTCCCTTGCTGACAAAAATGAACTTTTAGATTTTCTACGCTGATCGGGTTTCCATCAGGTATATCTGCAATGTTGTTATGAAGAATTGCATGGCCGTCTATAATCATAACCATGCCACTTCCAATTGCCTCCATGATATTTCCCTCGCGGATAAACATGCCTGTATCTTCTCCAAGACCAATTCCAATTGCCGCGGGATTGCTGGCTATGGCTTGGGCCAATCGTCCAAATCTTCCGCGCTTTTCAAAATGGCTGTCAAAGATCACATCACCCATAAACCCCAAACCTGTGGTTAGCTTTACCTGACCTTTTAAATGCGCGGTACTTGCATTTCCTTCATAAATCATGGTGTTACTCATAGCCATCGCCCCTGCAGAAGTTCCCGCAACTGTAAAATCCGTTTCCAGGTATCGTTGTAAGATAATTTCTAAAACTTCTGTTCCTCCAAAAGTAGCAGATAAGCGCAATTGATTGCCGCCACTAAACATCACAGCATCACAATTTTGAATACGCTCGATGTACTCTCTTTTCATCGCATCTGCCCGGTTTCTGATTGGTAAAATGCCCACATTGGTGCATCCGATTTTCCCAAATGCGTCCAGATAATTATCACCGATTTGATTCGGAATCATAGAAGCAGTCGTAATTACTTCCATACGGATATCCGGACCTCCGGCCTCCTTGACAATTCGTTTTAAAATACCCAGCTCAAAAAAGTTCAGATTATTCCTGATAATCTCTCCTTTTTCAAGATCTACGCCTTTATCTTCAGCGCCTCCAATAGCAAATAGCTTTCCCTGAGGTAATAGCATGGATTAGATTTTGAATGAAACAGTTATTTACCAATATGGATGCTTTTAAGGCATCTTTCTTGATTCGCAGCTTTACTGTTCAAAATTAATATAAATCACAAATGTAACGCAATATGCAGAAAGACATAGCCCAATAATCAATTCAATTTTTTTTTAGCAAACAATTTTTTTACCTTACACAAATAACCTTCATGATTTTTAACAACTTTTAAAAATAAATAAGCACCGGATTTTTTATGAAAATTATAGACATCAAAGTATTGCGCGGCCCAAACTACTGGAGTATTCGCCGACCTAAGTTAATACAAATGACATTGGATCTTGAAGAGATGGAAGAGTTTCCAACCAATAAAGTCAGTGGTTTTAAAGAAAAGCTTGAAAAAAAATTACCAACTCTTTATGAACATCGATGTAGTGAAGGAGTTCCCGGTGGATTTCTCAGCAGAGTAGAAGAAGGTACTTGGATGGGACATGTTATAGAACATGTGGCATTGGAACTTCAAACCCTGGCAGGGATGGATATGGGATTTGGCCGCACAAGAGGTACCGGAAAGCATGGCGAATATTTTGTTGTATTTGATTACATGGAAGAAGAAGCAGGCGTATTTGCTGCTAAATCCGCCTATAATCTGGTATCACATTTAATAGATGAAACGATTCCATACAATATGGAAGAAGACATTCAGCAAATGCGGGTGATCAGGGAAAATACCCGACTGGGTCCTTCTACAGGAAGTATTGTAGAAGAAGCTGTGAGAAGAGGAATTCCGTATATCCGGTTAAATAAACAAAGTCTGGTTCAGTTAGGATATGGGGTATACCAGAAAAGAATCCGGGCAACGATTGCCAGTACTACTTCCTGCATAGCAGTGGATATAGCCGGGGATAAAGAAGAAACAAAAAACCTACTTGCTGCTGCAGAAATACCTGTGCCGAAAGGATGTTTGCTTTATTCAGATGACACAGCCGAAGTAGGCGTAAAATCTGTGGGTTTCCCAATGGTGATGAAGCCATTAAATGCAAATCATGGAAGAGGAATTACGACAAATATTACCACTCTGGAACAGGCAGAAAATGCCCTGAGAGATGCAAGGCAACATGGAAGACATGTGATTTGTGAAAAATATATTACCGGATTTGATTTTAGAATTTTGGTCATTAATTACAAGTTTGTATGTGCGGCCTTACGCACCCCCGCCTCTGTTATTGGTGATGGTGTGAATACCATACAATACCTTGTCGACCTGGAAAATGAAAACCCACGAAGAGGTTATGGTCATGAAAAAGTATTGACCCAAATTAAAGTAGATGGTTACACCAAGAAAATGCTTGATGAAAAAAACTATACACTAGACACCATCCTGCCTAAAGGGGAAGTTGTACACTTAAAACCCACAGCCAACCTTTCCACAGGAGGCACCTCCCGTGATGTAACCGATATCGTTCACCCCGTAAATATCTTCATGGCTGAAAGAATTGCCAAAATTATTGGATTGGATATTTGTGGAATCGACATCATGGCGAAAGATCTTAAAACACCTTTGTTTGAAAACGGCGGGG
>JBDSBN010000086.1:0-23334 GCA_039921585.1 Ginsengibacter sp.
GGAAAGACAGGGCATTTTCGCAAATCAGGTATCGGCGTTCCCCAAAATATTTTTAAAGAAGACCTGCAAAGATTATTTGCATTAGTACAATTTTTTAAGCCAGCTCAATTACTTTTTGTCGGTGATCTTTTTCACAGCCATGCTAATAAAGAAATGGATCTTTTTTTGAAATGGAGAAAAGATGTACCGGCCCTGGTAATGTGCTTGATAAAAGGCAATCATGATATTCTCTCAAAGAAATTTTATAAAGAAGCTGATATCAAAATTGTCAACCAGAAATTATCAATTCAAAACTTTTGTTTTACCCATGATATTGAAGCTGCATGTGATGAAAAAGATCTTACCGAAATAAATTATACATTTTCAGGCCATATACATCCGGGGATACGCATGAGCGGTGGAGGCCGGCAGGAACTATATTTGCCGTGTTTTTATTTCGCTAAGAAGTATGCTGTGCTCCCGGCATTTAGTCGATTTACTGGCCTGGCAAAATTAAAGCCAAAGAAAACTGATAAGGTCTTTGTAGTCGCAGATAATGCCGTACTAAAAATTCAGTAGTTTATTTTTCTGCCCTTCTCTTTAATTCCATTTTTATTAATCCGAGCTCTCTCCCGGTTTGACCACTAACCGAAGAATTTTCCTGCGCTCTTCTCATAAGGTAAGGGATCACATCTTTTATAGGACCGAATGGTAAATACTTACTTGCGTTACAACCTTCTTTTGCCAGGTTAAAAGTAATATTATCACTCATGCCGTAAAGTTGTGAAAAGAAAACGCTTGGATCATTCTTTTGGATGTTGAATTTCTCCATCAATTCCACTGCATATTTATTGCTGTATTCATTATGCGATCCGACTACAATATACATTTTGCTCGCGGGAGAAAGACAATATTCCAATGCAGCATTGTATTCATGGTCGCTGGCATTTTTATCCGGATTGATTGGATCGGGATAGTTTAATTCTTCTGCTCTCTCGCGCTCCTTTTCCATATATGCACCACGAACCAATTTCATGGCATTTATAAAACCGTTTTGTAAAGCGAATTCATTATTATCTTTTAAAAACTGAAGCCTGTCGTGCCGATAAAGTTGAGCTGTATTATAAACAACCGGTTTGGATTGATTATATTTCATCATCATTTGAGTAACAATGGCATCCACCGGATGTTGAATCCAGGATTCTTCTGCATCCACTAATACACCAATATTTGCTTTTTGAGCTTCCTCACAAATGCGCTCAAGTCTTTTTTCAACTCTTTTCCATTCTGCCAACTCTTGCGTATCAAGTACATCAAGAGAAAGTTTTCCTTTAACTACGTCTGTATATTCTGCAGCCGCATTCAATTTTTCCATTAAAGAAAACCTGGCTAACCCCGTCATTTTAATACTCATGAAAGGAATGTTTGGCTGAGTGGCCGCATATCTGATCACGTTAATAAACGTATCAGTAGCTTCATCATAATTTGCCTCACCTTCTTTTCCTTCTACTCCATAATCCAAAATTACTTTAACATCATAATTACCCAGCTTATCTGCTATGGCAGATGTTTTCTCGAGTGTTTCTCCTCCTACAAATTGTTGGAAAATTGTATTGCGAATGATCCCTTTAACAGGCAGTCCTAGTTTAAGGGCCCAAGGTGTAAGCGTCAATCCGATATTTACAAGCCACTCTTTTCCCATGGAGGAAAAAAGAAAACGTGCATTTTTTAATTCTTTAGTGGATTTGTAGGCGAAAGCGGTTTTGGTATCTTCAAAAGATAAGTTCATGTTTTCAAAATTATGCGCAAAACTCTGTAAGTATTTATGAATCTCCAAATAAATTAGCTGTTGGCCTTTAGCTGTTGGCCTTTAGCTGTTGGCCTTTAGCTGTTGGCCTTTAGCCTTTAGATGTTAGCCTTTAGCTGTTGGCCTTTAGCTGTTGGCCTTTAGCCATTAGCTGTTTGCTTTATACCAACTCGTCAACAATTGAACCATTCAACCCATATAACCATTCAACCATTTATCCATTCAACCATTTATCCATTCAACCATTCAACCATTTAACCATTCAACCATTCAACCCCCAACCATCCCTCATCAGTGAATCCGATCCCCGCGTACTTCTAAGTTTTTCATTACTTCTGTTTCATACTTCAGCCATTCCTGCCAGCGTTTTCTAACGACTTGTTTATCCATATATAAATCGGCCAGATTAATAAAGAGTGTATAATGACCTGCTTCACTTTCCATGAATTTGCGGTAAAATTTGCGTAGGTATTCATCTTCCAGTCCTTCACTCAGGCGCTTGAATCTTTCACAACTTCTTGCTTCTATGAGAGCCATTGTTAAAAGTTGATCTAAGAATCGATCTTCTACTCTGCCGCCTTTTTTTTGGAATTCAAGGAGTTTATTGACGTATTCATCTTTACGCTGTTTCCCCAAAGGCATATTTCGCTTGCGCAATTCCTGAACAACCATTCTGAAATGTCCCCATTCTTCTGTAACGATAGGCGATAATTCATTCACCAGCTCTTCCCGGTCATTATATCGTTGGATAAGAGAAATACAGGTTGTTGCGGCTTTTTGTTCGCACCAGGCATGATCTGTAAGAATTTCTTCCAAAGAGATTGCTGCCAGATCAACCCAACGTGGATCGGTTACTAATTTTAATCCTAAAATATTCTTTGTGTCTTGGGAAATTTCGTTCATGCGGCAAAAATAGGGAATTTGGGATAGCCTGCAGAGTTGAATTGCCTTCGGCGTTGAATGCTGCGCGTTGAATTGCCTTCGGCGTTGAATGCTTCGCGTTGAATGCTTCGCGTTGAATGCTGCGCGTTGAATGCTTCGCGTTGAATGCTGTGCGTTGAATTGCCTTCGGTGTTGAATGCCGTGCGTTGAATGCTTTGCGTTGAATTGCCTTCGGCGTTGAATACTGCTCGTTGAACAGGCTGCACCGTTGAATAGGCTACGCCGTTGAATGCTGCGCGTTGAACAGGCTGCGCAGTTGAATAGGCTACCGCCGTTGAATTGCCTTCGGCGTTGAATGCTGCGCGTTGAACGGCATTCTTAATGCAGGTTCATCTGCTTTCCCCTTGTTTATTAAGAAGTTATTTTATTGATTTAAACAATCTGTTCCATCTAGGTCCTTTATCATAACTAAACCAAATCAGAGAAGCTTTACCCACAACATGATCTTCAGGTACAAATCCCCAGAAGCGACTATCCAGAGAATTATGTCTGTTATCCCCCATCATAAAATAGTAATCCATTTTAAACGTGTAAGAAGTTGCCGGTTGATCATTAATAAAATATTGACCGTTTCGCTCTTCGAATTGATTCCCTTCATAAGTAACAATACATCTTTTATACTTTGTAATATTATCCGGAGTTAATTGGATGCTTGCTCCTTTTTTAGGAATCCAAAGCGGACCGTAATTATCTACTGTCCAGCCGTTGGTCGCATCAAAAGGAAATAAGTAAGGGCTTTTATCGACACTTCTCAGAGGTGCAGATTCAATAGATGAAACCATTGGAAATTTCTCCAGGGAAGCTTTTTCAGAATCACTCATGCTGATGATATACGCATTATTTCCTACCAGATTTACCTGATTTTTATTGCGATCATCCACATTGTCCTGAATTCCTACTTCATTCAATCGATCCGGATTAAGCGGAGAAGTGGTTGCAACAAAATAGTTGAATTCATGATGTGGAGGCAGTGGTTGTGCAATGCCATCGATATGCACAATTTTATTGATAATTTGGAACGTATCTCCCGCTACTGCAACACAACGTTTAATAAAATTCTCCCTTTTATCTACAGGTCTCGTTATGATCATATCGCCAAACTGGTCCTGAACTCGTTGGCGCGCCAGATTTTCAGAAATATGTTCTTCCATCATTCTTTCCTGAATAACCTGGTAGTAGGTGGTTTGTGAACCGTATTGATAGTCATTGATCAACGTATCATTGACCGGGAAATTAAAAACGACAACATCTCTTCTGTCAACTGCCTTTGCAAACCAGCGTGTGTAAGGAATTTTAATCCATTCCACATAAGATTTTGAGTTACCGCCAATTATAGTATGATGCATAAAAGGTAATGCCAGCGGGGTATTGGGAATCCGTGGACCATACGCAAATTTGCTTACGAAAAGAAAGTCGTTTACAAGTAAAGTCTTCTCCATAGAAGGGGTCGGAATTGTATATGCTTCGAAGACAAATGTGCGAATTAATGTAGCTGCTACAATGGCAAATACTGCCGCATCAATCCATTCCCGGATCGATCCTTTTTTATAGTTTTTAACGACAGCAGTTCCTGCGTAGCGCTCATTATCTGAGAAACCGAGATACGGGAAATAAATAAAAGGAACGAAGACAGTTAGAATGTGATGTCCCAATCCAAAGCGGCCAAAATGCTCCACGAATTTTATAAATATCCATATCGTTACAAACTGCCCGGCAATAGGTATTAGCTGAAGGAAAAACCAGATTTTATTTATTTGCATCTTCTCCACCATGCACCAGGTGTTGTAAAACGGAATGAGCCCTTTCCAGGGTGTTATTCCCGCTTTTTGAAACATTCCGTATAAACCAATTAAAACGCCAACGCTAGCGAGAATAAATAATACTAAGCCTGTACTCATTCGTTAATTTTTTTGAAGTGCTGACAAATGTAGCATATTGTTAAAATATTGCAATGGATTGTTGTCTGGATGATTTGTTAATTGTTCTAAGATGAAAAATAATAGGAGACCAAAAATGTTGTTTGCTTTATCCAGTCTTGGTTGTAAAGGATTTCTGTGGTTACAAACTAACTTGAAATTTCCTTTTCAAGAATTTTATTAATCTCTTGTGCACGGTTCATAATCATAAAATGACCACCGCCTTTTATAATAAAATCCGGATTTACATATTTAAGGGGAAAGATGTGATCCTCGCTGCCGTGAATATGGGTCAGATTTGGAATTTTCTCTTTGTTCTGCCAATTAACAATTTGGTCAATGGACCAATTCATAAATGTTTGATTGATGTTTTTCCGGTATTCTCTGACCAATATTTTTTCCTCTTCATTCTTCACTCCAAGGTTGTAATTTTCGAAAGGTTCCAGAAATGAAAACGGTTTTAAAGGAAGAATTTTATTCAATCTTGTTTTACCTGTCAATTTAAAAATCAAGGGCATTTCTTTTTGAGTCTGAATGCTTGAAATCATAATGACCTTTTCGGTATTTATTTGTTTTGCAATTTCAATACTTATTATTCCTCCAAAAGATAATCCGACCAAAATGGGACTTGGCTTATCTATTTTATCGATAAACCGTTTTGTATATTGTAAAAGGGATTCATTCTTATCCGGAGTTTCCCAGTGCAGAAATGTTACGTGATTATTGCCAAAATTTAATCTTGAAAAAACCCGTTCATCTGCTCCCAGTCCACTGATGCAATAAATATTTTTCATACATGGCGATTTTTTTTGAAAAAGCAAACATGGGAAAAAAACTATTTTCTGGGCATAACGAAAGTCATCACATCATCAGCGGTTATAATTTTGCCGGATAGAATGATTAATCTTTCGACGACATTATGTAATTCACGGATGTTTCCCGTCCATTTATATTTTTGTAATAATTCGATGGCCCTTTTTTCTATTTCCTTTACAGGCTGACCATAATCCGCTGCAATGTCATTTAAAAACCGATCTACCAATAAGGGTATATCAGAAATCCGCTCATTTAAAGAGGGCACATTCACAATAATAACTCCCAAACGGTGGTATAAATCAAGACGGAAATTTTTATTTTCTACCTCTTTTAGTAAATCTTTGTTCGTGGCTGCAATAATTCTCACGTCCACATTTATATCCTTATCTGCTCCAACTCGGGTTATTTTTCCTTCCTGCAAAGCACGTAATACTTTTGCCTGAGCGTTGATGCTCATATCTCCGATTTCATCCAAAAAAAGTGTACCGCCATGAGCTTGCTCAAATTTTCCGATGCGTTGTTTCACTGCTGAAGTGAAACTTCCTTTTTCGTGCCCAAATAGCTCACTTTCAATGAGTTCTCCAGGGATTGCAGCGCAGTTCACTTCAACAATTGCATTCTTAGCCCGGTTACTTTTTTCATGAATCCATCTGGCTACTAATTCTTTTCCAACGCCATTTTCACCAGTGATTAATACACGTGCTTCCGTTGGTGCGATCTTGTCGATCGTTTCTTTAATTTTTCGAATAGCTTTCGAATCGCCGATTATTTCCTGAACCTTACTGATTTTACGTTTAAGCACACGTGTTTCAGCTACCAGGGTATTTTTCTCCATTGCATTGCGCAAAGTGATCAGCATCCGATTTAGATCCGGCGGTTTGGATATATAATCAAACGCACCTTTTTTAACAGCTTCTACAGCTGTTTCAATATTTCCGTGTCCGCTAATAATAATGATCGGGACTTCGGGATTAATTTCTTTTGCCCTTTCCAGAAATTCTATTCCGTCAAGTTTGGGCATTTTAATATCACATAAAACCAGATCATAGGTGTTTTCCTTAAACTTCCTTAATCCTTCTTCTCCATCGGCAGCCTCGTCAATTTTATAACCTTCATAACCCAAAATTTCATTGAGGGTTTTCCTGATCGCCTTCTCATCATCAATTATTAAAATATAGGGCATAGTTAAACATTTAAATTTTTAAAGAACCCGGTTTTCTTCACCGGCTTCCATCATTAAATAGGCTTTTATAAATCCATCAATTTCTCCATCCATAACAGGTCCGATATTTCCAACCTCGTAATCTGTTCTATGATCTTTAATCATTTTATAGGGATGGAAAACATAACTTCTTATCTGACTCCCCCACTCTATTTTCTTCTTTTTTGCATTGCTTGCATTGAGCTTTTCTTCCCGTTTACGCATCTCTTCTTCATAGAGCCGGCTTTTAAGCATCGCCATCGCCTTTTCCCGGTTTTCGCCTTGAGTGCGGGCTTGCTGACATTCAACAATAATCCCGGAAGGAGCATGTGTAATTCGAACAGCGGTTTCTACCTTATTTACGTTTTGACCACCACTTCCACCACTCCGGAAAAAATCCCATTCAATATCCGCCGGATTTACTTTAATCTCTATCGTATCATCAATTAAAGGATAAACATATACGCTGGCAAAACTTGTATGCCTGCGGGCATTACTATCAAACGGGGAAATACGAACTAAGCGGTGAACACCACTTTCCGCTTTCAAAAATCCATAAGCAAATGGGCCGTCAAATTGAAGAGTCGCACTTTTGATACCTGCCGAATCTCCTTCCTGAAAATCAAGTTCAGTCACCGTCATTCCATGTTTCTCGCCATACATAATATACATACGCAATAACATGTCTGCCCAGTCCTGACTTTCTGTACCGCCTGCACCACTGTTTATCTGTAAAATAGCCGGCATTTCATCTTCTGGTTTATTCAAGGTGCTTTTAAATTCTGCATCTTCAACAGCTTTTACAGCGGCGTTATAAGCCGTTTTTACTTCTTCTTCCGTCGCTTCCCCTTCTTTCCAGAATTCAAAAAGTATGGCAAAGTCCTCAATTTTTGTTTTCACATCATCGTACAAATCTGTCCAAAACTCATTCAGTTTTATCCCTTTTAGAATAGAGGTAGCGCGATCACTGTTATCCCAAAAGCCTGGTGATACAGACAATTGTTTATCATTATCTATTTTTTGTTGTCGGTTATCGACGTCAAAGAAACCTCCTCAAAACCGAAAGGCGGTCTCTTAAATCTTTGAGTATTTCTATAGTCATGGAGCAAATATAATGATGATAGTGTTAATGTATTTTTATCTTTGAAAAAAAAGTGTGCCAGAACTCCTTTAGGCAAATGTTGATTACCGAAAGCCATTCCATTTACTATAAGGAAGTAAAAATAAATGCTTAAATTAGTATTCTATGAATTCATATAAAACGTTCTTTTTGATTTTACTGATATTCACTTTGCCTTCCGCCATGGCTTTTCAAAATATTAATAATCAAACTATTAGTGCAGATAAAAATGCTCCGAAGCCAATACGGAAAATCGTAAAAGCAATTGCGAAAGCTAACATATTTGTTTTAAAGGATCCTGCCCAGGCATCTACGTTAGTAGAAGAGCAGGAAGAAAATTATTCGCAATTACTTCAACTTGCCACGACCAGTGAGTTAGAAGATCTGATTCTTACTCATAAAAATGCAGCGGTTCGAATTTATGCTTTCAAGGCATTAACCACTCACTTGCATCATATCCCGGAAAATATTATGTATGTGGTAAATGCAGACACAACTTTAGTGGAAAGTGTAAATCACGAAAACACCGAAAAAATAGAATTAAAGCAGCTGGTTCAACATTTTTTAAATTAAAATAAACAGTCGCAGAAATCTGGTAGTCGATTGCCTGGTCTGGGCACTTACATCCACTTCCTTCATGTGACTCTACAGTAAAATTTCCATTGTAAATTTGCACGCGTATCAACCATTAATCACGAAAGAGGTTTTTCGAAGAATCTTATAAAAACTCCTTGTAAAACGCTTTAATTAAAAATAATTTTGCACTTTTCAGAGATAACTTTAGTTGGATATAAAAATTATCAAAGCAGAACCTTTCAATTCTCGGAAAGAATTGTTGGTATTTGTGGGCGGAATGGAATGGGCAAAACAAATCTGCTGGACGCCATCAATTATCTGTGTTTCACAAAAAGCTATTTTACGGGGACTGATCCAATGAATGTTCATTTTGGAGCAGAAGGATTTAGGCTGGAAGGTAAAATGGAAACCGATACTTCGGACGAGAAGGAACATAAGATTGTTTGTATCTATCGCTCCGGAGGTAAGAAAGAATTTTTACTGGATGATATTCCTTATGAAAAATTCTCTCATCATATCGGGAAATTTCCCTGCGTAATGATCGCTCCAGATGATATTGAAATGATTACCGGCGGAAGCGAAACACGTAGAAAGTTTATTGACACACTGATCAGTCAGATTGATCCGCAATATTTACAGCAACTCATCATTTACAATAAAGTTCTGGTTCAAAGAAACAGTTTTCTAAAAAATGAAGCCGGTAAAAACTCCTTTAATCTCAGTTTGCTGGAAGTGCTGGACAATCAATTAATTCCTTAGGCGGAATATATTTTCAAAATACGCAAACAGTTTTTTGAACAATTATTTCCGTTGATTTGCGATTTTTATAATAAAATAGCAGGCAATCAGGAAAATATTACAGTGCAATATCAAAGTCAGTTAAATGAGGGAAGTTTTGGGGAATTACTCATTTCTTCGAGACAAAAAGACCGGCTTCTTCAAAGAACCAATGTGGGTATTCACAAAGATGATTTGGTTTATTTATTAAATGAAGCCATATTTAAAAGCATCGCTTCACAGGGACAAAGAAAGAGTTTATTATTTGCCTGCAAGCTGGCACAATTTGAAACCTTGAAGAGATTTAAAGGCTTTGCTCCCACCCTTCTTTTGGATGATGTTTTTGAGAAGTTGGATGAATCCAGAATGAATAATTTATTGGAATATGTCTGCCAGGAAAACAAAGGGCAGGTTTTTATTTCAGATACACATGAAACCCGTTTAAGAGAATCTCTCAAAAAATATAAGGATGATGTGCAGGTCATTTCCCTGGTCTGATAACGATTTTCTATTATCCTCAGTTCGTTGGATGGCTTGTATGTATTGTTAATTTCAGAAAATGTTTGTATCATCATCTTCAAAATCATAGCTTTGAATTATGGAAGTATCAATCGGAGAAGCATTAAGGGATTTTTTAAATAAATCCAGACTTAAAAGTGGCGTACAATCCGTACAATTAGAGGAAGTGTGGGAAAAAATCATGGGAAAAACAATTTCCAACTATACAGATAAGATCCAGATTGTAAATGGAACTCTTTTTATAAATACCTCTGTAGCACCTTTGCGTACAGAACTTATTTATCAAAAAGAGAAAATCATCGAAAGAGTCAATGAAGCCTTTAAAGAAAAGGTTATTAGAGAGGTGGTTGTGAAATAAGGTATTCGTTTTTAAGTATGACCTGTTTTAAAATTCGTGTCATTTGTACCGGAAATTTTGTTTAAAACAACCGTCCGGTTTTTAGCCAAAACAATCTGATCACGTTTCATCCTCTACATATTCCAAAATATCTCCTGGTTGGCAATCCAATGCTTTACAAATTGCATCCAGCGTGCTAAATCGCACTGCTTTGGCCTTGCCTGTTTTAAGGATTGAAAGATTTGATAAGGTAAGTCCAACGGCTTCCGACAACTCATTTAGAGACATCTTCCGTTTGGCCATAACTACATCAAGATTTACAATAATGGGCATATTAAACGGTTAATTGGTTTTCTTCCTGCATTTCCATTCCACGCTTGAAGAGCTGTGAAAGTATAAAGACGATTCCTGCTACAAAAAAATACTCATCGCTGATATATTTTCCCGGTAAAATAATATCCGAAGCTTTTTGCAAATAATGAGCGTAAGATTTCGCCATAAAGGTCATCACAAACCAAACAGCTAGCAGCATGTAGGAAATAAGTTCTAATCTTTTCGTTACAAAAAAGGAAAAAGGCGATTTAAGTTGTAATTTGTGGAGTAGTTCAAATATCAGGAACCATACCCATGCTTTTAATGCAGAGGCTGCAATAATCAGGATCATTAATACTGTATAAAAACCAGGATCATAATCAAGTATCTGAAACCAAATTGGATCTGCCAGATAAGTTCTTTCTGCCCAGACAGGATTAATAAAACTTGCTACGAAGGAAAGTATTTGAGCACCACATTCTAGTGAAAAACCAATACCTCCCAACAGTGCAAGATATTTTAAAACAATCAGGACGATCTCTGTTCGTGTTTTCATGATGTAATATTTAGAAGGTAAATATCGATAAATATTTATTGATAAACAATAAATATTTTCAAGAAAAATTAATGAAATATGTTTTACTAGAAGAATTATGAAATTCGGGTGAAGGCTACTATCCAAGAATATATATCAAATTGATTAATATTCAAGTGATTATGAAAAAAAATCTCCATTTTTGCGATTATACCGAATGGTTATTAAAGATTAATTCTCATGCCCGCAGAAAAAATACGGATTTACAATGATGTGGAGTTTTTAACGACTCTACGCCCATTTAGGAATTATATAAATCGCGAATCTCTAAAGAAAACAGCTGATTATATTCAATTAGAATTTGAAAAAGCAGGATATAAAACTGAAGAACAAATCTGGAATGCAGAAGGATTTGAATATTCAAATATTATTGCCTCCTATAACGCGGATAAATCCTCCAGATTGATTGTTGGTGCCCATTATGATGTGTGTGGTGACACCCCTGGTGCGGATGATAATGCCAGTGCTGTGGCAGGACTACTTGAATCTGCCAGAATTATTGCGGAGTTAAAACCGGAAATTGATTACCGAATAGATTTTGTTGCCTACTGTTTGGAAGAGCCCCCATTTTTTGCCACAGAAAATATGGGAAGCTATATCCATGCAAAATCACTATTTGATCAAAACATTGATGTGCTTGGTATGATTTGTTTTGAAATGATCGGATATTTTTCCGATGAACCGGGCTCGCAAACATATCCTTCACCTGAAATGGCAGAAATTTATCCGGATACTGCCGACTTTATAGTTGTGGTGGGAGTGGAAAAATACAAAGAGTTTAATCAACATATTTACGAACTGATGGCCTCGGCGAATACTATCAAGACAGAAGTAGTCAACTTCCCCTCTCCTATGGGTGCAGCCGGATTATCCGATCAAAGAAATTATTGGGCTTTCAATTACCCGGCTGCTATGATTAATGACACCTCATTCATCAGAAACCCTCATTATCACAAACTATCTGACAGCATCGAAACCCTTGACTTTGATAAACTAACTGCCGTAGTATCTGCTGCCTATCAGGCGATATCCAGGTTTAAAAATTAATTGTTTAGAATAAAATATGAGGTAATCAAAAACCGGGAATGGTTCTCTTTGCATAAAATTGAGTGTTGTATGGCTTGTATGTAATAGCGGTTTATCTCCGTTGTACCTGATTGTGTGATCCTCAAATACTTTTCAATCAATTTAAGAAATAAAGAGAAACTTTGACTATTTTGGCGACAAAATGTGCTGGATGAAATGAAACAACCGGGTTGTTTCAGGCCATCTTTAGAATGCAGCAAATCATTAAAGAGTGATATAAAAGTGAGGATAAAGAATGATTTGTGTTTTACAACTACTATTGGTCAGGCTCATCTGATAAGAATAGAAATGAAAATAATGCAGAGGTAGTTATGAAGGACTTTTGGTTGAAACAAAAATTATAATGAGTAACAAATACGAACAAAGATTTTTCTCTGCTTTAAAAGACACATTTATTGGCCAACCCATTAAAGGCAAATCGGGTTATGTCAATTTAATGGATATGAAAGCGCAGTATTTCTCTAAAATTGAACCTCATATAAAAGCCGAAATCAATGGGCGGATCGAAGAGAAATTCCGGGAAGAACTATTTGAGAAGTTATTTAGCTTTTTTGATTGTTATCTGAATGAAACAGGGACTGTTTTTTTTGCCAATTCCCAGATTCATAAAAATCTGTATGAAAGAGTTTATTCCGACCGGGATGATGTTGCCTTGTTTTGGAAAACCCAAAAGCTATATTACGTAAAATCTGAAGCGAATTATGAAGATTTACAAACAGAAATGAATGGAATTCAGCTTTTTTTTGATGCCTCCGAGTTAAAACATTCCAGAGGAAATGAGAAAAAAACGATTCAATTCTATTTAGTAAAGGCATCACAAAAGGAAATTGTTTTCAAGATACGTTACCATGAAAACAATCAATATGATCGGCTCAAAAAGTATTTAAAATTAAATAAGAACAACGATATTATTGATCAATGCCTGGAAGAGTTTGGAGCCAAAATTCATCCGAATATCCTTTTTGAAAACACATCTCTTAAGCGCACTATTATCGATCGGAAAACAGAAAGCAGAAAGTGTTTGTACATCGAAAACCTGGATGACGCTAAAGAATCTGTGAAAGTAGAATATAGCATCAGTGATCTAAATTTAATGGTTCTTTATCTGAGTAAAAAAGGTTTACTTCTGACGGAAGAAGATCTGAAAAAAATCTTTAGCATATACAAGCGACAAAACGAAATTGATTACTTTATTCATAAAGATGCAGAAGGTTTTTTAAAAGAGCAGTTTGATATTTATGTATATAACTGGCTTTTTAATGATTTGGATACTGAGTTTGATGCAGCAACTGTCAGCCGGATTCAGAATATTAAAAAGATAGCGCACCATGTTATTGAATACATAGCCCGCTTTGAAGAAGAGTTAAAATTGATTTGGGAAAAACCAAATTTTGTCAAAAATTGTCACTATATCCTTACGCTGGATAAAATAAAAAATATTGATCTCCTTCATCAAATTTTAAACAGTGAAGGATGGGGAGATCAGGTAAGTGAGTGGAACAAACTTTCAGAAAGCTGGATTGATGAAAAATCAAATCAAATTTTAAAGAAAGAATTTATTGGATTTATCGGAAAAAATGTCCAGAAAGAGAATGTATTGCAAGATAATGTGTTGAATGAGACGTTTAAATATCTCCCCTTAAACACCCGGAATTTTCCGGAACTTGAATTGCAAATCATCAGTTGTCTTGGGAATATTGATCAGGCTATCAATGGAGTTCTCATTAAATCTGATAATTACACCGCACTAAAAAATCTGAAGAATAAATACCACAATAAAGTCAGTTTCACCTACATAGATCCGCCGTTTAATCTTGGCTTAAATGCAGATTTTAAATACAAGGTAAATTATAAAGATTCCACCTGGCTGACACTTTTGGAAAACAGGATTTCAATTAGTCATTCCTTATTAAAAAGTGATCAGGGTGTTTTTGCCATGAGGAACGATTACAATGGAAACTATCTCAGCAGATTATTACTGAATCAGATTTTTGGTGAATCAAATTTTAGAAATGAAATCTTTGTCAATAGAATCTTTAAAAACAAAACTGAAAGCAAGATTATTTCTTTACCCTTCAGTTTTGATACGGTTTTAACCTATTCCGTCAATGAATCATTTTATTATAAAAATCCTTTTGTAGAACGAACGGAAGAGAGAGCTGCTTTTTGGCGACATATGAATGACAGCGCGGGTCAGGGTACTGCAAAAATATTCTTTGGTCTATCGCTGGAACCTCCTGTGAGCAAACACTGGAAATATTCGCAGGAAAATATTGACGCAAAAATCCGGGACAAAAAATTAAAATTGTTTTGCAAAAAATGCGGATTCACACATTCACAAGGAAAGGTGGAAAATTGCCCTCAATGCGGAGGACATGATTGGAATCCAAAATATTTTGTAGAAGCTTCCCAAAAGAAAATACTTGGAGGAGATTGGTCAGATCTTGGGATTACTTCCAATCATCTTCAACTGCATACGAATTGGAATGATATGCCCGGATACTCCAATCAAACGGCATTTTCTACAGAAAATTCAATCGCCTTACTAGACAGATTATTGAATATTTGTACGAAAGAAGGTGATTTGGTTTTGGATTTCTTCCTGGGTAGTGGGTCTACTATTGTAAGCGCCCATAAATTAAACCGGAAATGGATTGGAATAGAACTGGATAAACAATTTGATGAAATTACCTTTCCAAGAATGATCGAAACGCTATCGAAACATGGCGGAGCATTTAAGTACTACGAGATAGAACAATATGAAGAAGTTTTAAAAATGGCCAAATTTGACAATGACCATTCCACCGAAAACAATCTCCTGAACTATTCTTTTGAAAACAATTTGAAATTATTAGATGGATTGGAAGTAGACTATTCAGCTCAAAAAAGCACGTTTACTTTTCATGAAATTTATCCCGGCATAAGTAAATTAGATCTTGCGGAAACTATCTCAAACCTAACCGGCAACAGTATAAAATTAATCACCGAAAATGAACTAATTTTCAGTGATAATACAACCATAAACCTGAATGATCTCACCTTTGAAAGCTATCCCTTTTTGAAAAAACTAATTTATTGGTAATCTAAAAATCAGGATATTGAAAATTGAATTCAATCAGGAATGGTATGCGAATGCCATTTGCGAGCAACAGCTGCGTGCTCCCTACATGATGACGAAATTTGTAGATAATGAAGCCAGAAAAGCAGGACAAATCAGAGGATTGGTAATAGAACATCATGTAAGTGGATGGTTTAAATTAACCTATCCAAATCATTATCTGGAACCGGATAATTACCAACACTGGGCTGAAGTGTGCAGCCATGATTTCAAAATTAAAAGGAAATCCGGGTTGTTATATATCGATATATCCGGACCAAAAAGAGATGGCACTTTTGGTTCGTATAATTTGAAACCAAAAGATGGAGTTGACTTTCATTTATTATGTCATGCTCTTGGATTTAAAACCTGGCAGAATGTGGATTATAAAAAGGGATTTCAAATAATGGGTGCGGTAAGATCTAAAAACTATCATACCACGATCAAAGAGGAAGATATTATCGATATTCAAACCTGGTTGAAATATATTTGTATATAAAATTAAAATGGCTGTTGCCATCTGAAATGCCTGATTGAAAAGGGAAAAGATGTACTTAAGAATTGAACAAATGAATTAAAAGCAGGATGATAAACATGGCAAAAATAGTATTGGAAAAATTAGTCAATGAGAATCCTGAACAGTTACCGGAATTCTATAAAATACTGGATAAAGAGACATTTGGAATAAAATGGAAATTACATGAATACCAACAAACAGCTTTAACCCACGCATTGAATACTCTTTATTATTTTTATAATCAAAGAGAGTATTTATATGATTTTTATCAATTGCAAATCAGTGAAGATTGGAAACAGCAAATGAGCTATAAAGTGGATAGTCTCCATTTTGATTTACTCAGTCAATATTTAGAAGTAGAAAACAATCAAATTTCACATACTCAATTTTTAAACCGCGCTTCTTTATGGATGGCGACAGGTTCCGGTAAAACATTGGTGTTGATCAAGCTTATTGAGTATTTGCATCAGCTGGCGGTCAACAAGTACATTCCCACAAATGACATCTTGGTCCTGGCGCCTAAACCGGAAATTTTAAATCAGATAAAGGAACACATTGACGTATTTAATAAAAACAGTACTATAAAAATTAATCTGAAAAATTTAAGAAGTTTTGAAAAGCAAAAACATTTACATGCTTCCTCCTATGAAACGGATTCAATCACTGTATTTTATTATCGGAGTGATAATATAACAGATGCGGATAAAACGGAACAACTGAGTTACAAAACTGTTTTGAATCAAGGCAAATGGTATGTACTATTAGACGAGGCACATAAAGGAGATAAGGAAGACAGTATTCGTCAGGCCTACTACTCTATTCTGGCTTCAAAGGGCTTTATATTCAGTTTCTCGGCTACTTTCACGGATACTGTTGATATTGTGACCACCGCATTTAACTTTAATCTGAAAAAGTTTATTGAATCCGGTTATGGGAAACACATTACATTAAGCGGAGAAGAATATAAAAACTGGAATAAGAAGAAAGGAGAATTTTCAGAAAATGAAAAAACGGAAATGGTTGTAAATTCGTTATTAGTCATAACAGCCATTAAAAAAGAAGCGGAATTTATCCAAAATTACCACCCTGATTTGTACCACAATCCGCTGTTGATCACCATTGCAAATGAAGTAAACACAGTAGATGCAGAGCTAAAATTATTTTTCAAGCAGTTGGCTATTGTCGCATCGGGCAAATATGATCTGGAACAAGCAAAAGACGTTTTGAGTAAAGACCTGCACGTACATAAAACCTACCAATTTAACACTGCAGAAATTCCTTCCTCTTTTATTGAGATCATTCAAAATATTTCTAAAAATGATATTTTAAAGTATGTATTTAATGCTTCTTCCTTTGGGAAAATTGAATACACCAGAATTTTAAATAATCATCGCGAAGTAGCTTTTCGATTAAAAACGGCAGAGGCCGGGCAGCACTTTTGTTTGCTTGTAGCCTCCGATGCGACAAAGTGGAGTGACAATGTATTGGAAAATTACGAATACACAGAAACGCCTTTAACGACCTCCTATTTTACAAATATCAATAGCCGGGAAAGTGCGATCAATATATTACTAGGTTCACGAATTTTCACTGAAGGATGGGATAGCAACCGACCCAACGTGGTTAATTTTATCAATATTGGAGTAGATGAAGGCGCGCAAAAGTTTGTGTTGCAGGCAATAGGTCGGGGAGTGAGAATTCAACCTGCACCCGGTATCCGTAAGCGGCTGGAATTTGTTGGAGATACTGAAGAAAAGGAAAAGCTATTAAAATATATTGATCCTGTAAAAAGAGAGAGCGTTTTAAAGAGAAACTTGCCTTTGGAGAGTTTATTACTTTTTGCTACGCGTAAAGAGGTGATAAAAAACATTACAGAAAATTTAGGCAGAGAAAAAGATGCAGAGGACTGGGGCAATTCAAAACCTGTTGTGAAATCTCCTTCTTCTCAGGAATTATTTATGCAGGAAGAAGGTTTGAAAAGGGGCAGGAAACCCGGGTATAAAATCAATGAAAATGAATACAATCAACTAATTAATTTTATAGGGAAAGAGGCAAATTCAAGAGATAAAATTTTACTAATGCAAGTACCTATTAATGCTTCTAAAACATTGATTTCAACGTTGCATAAAATCCGGGAGGAGAAAAATTTCAATTTTGCCGGTTCTTCCTCAGGTCGGAAACCCATTGAAAATCTTCTGTTTTATAATCAGGTTTTTCACTCTGCCCGGAAGAAAGTTGACATCTGATTGCGATTAAATAAATGCACAATTGAGCCTGGGAATTTTCAAATTGTATATGTTTCATTCGAAAGAAAAACTGTTTATCTAAAATTCATTTATCCGCAGTTTTTCAACGTGTCTTTTGCAGAAATAAAGGCAATACCCAATTCTTTTTTTGCCAAAGAACTGTCGTACAAAATCACCGGATCATGCAGCGGTAACTGTTTGTTCAGCATACGTGAAATGTCCGATACACGGTAACTTTCATGCGCAATGATGTAATTTCTTCCATGAAGACCATTGGAAGTTGCTGCCTGAAACACGGCCTCTGCTACATCTCTTACATCAATCATTGAAAACAAGGCATCGGTCTCAAATAACATTTCCATGAAAGGATTGGGAGTAAGCTGATTTTTTATGAGATATTGCATGCCGATAGAAGTGGAATCTGTTCTTTCGGAAAGGCTGTTTCCGATAACGAAAGTTGGAGAAATAGAGATCATTTCAAAACTGATATCCGGATTCTCTTTAACAAATTTTCTAACTTCCTGATCGGCTATAAATTTTGCCTGAGCATAAGGATGGTCCTGGTCACTTTTGTATGGCGAGTCTTTTTCAGTGAAAATATGGTTTGCAGAATATTTTGCCGGAGTTAAGGGAAATGAAGTATTCCATACGGCAATAGATGCGATAAGAATGGCATTTTTCAATTGTTTGGATTCAGATGCGACCTTCAAAAAATTGAGTGTGCCCTGAACAGTTGGTTCAAAAATTTCTGTATGCACATCTTTCACTTCTAAATTAAAAGGAGTGCCCGCGTGAATGACAATGTCACAGCCTTTTACAAAATCTTTTAAGGCGCTTAAATCTCTTATATCCAAAGAGGAAATTTCCATCCGGCTGTCTGCATTGGTCAGTGAAAATAAATGCTCGTATTTGCTTTTATTCTTTATGTCAGTAGTAGAAACTTTGACTTTATAATCTTCTTCCAGAAATATTTTAGTGATATAACTGCCTATAAATCCGGCTCCACCTATAATTCCTACTTTTTTCATAATTGTTTCTTTTTCATCATTCTTTGAGTGAAATCTCTGCTTTATCCTATACATGATTCCTCCCGCTTATGGATTGGTTTTTATTCATTAAATCCATTCCGTTGGTAAGTATAAAGAGTGTTTCAAGAAATTGAATTTGTAAGATAGTTGCGGTTAATTAGTTATATAGAATAACCTTTTAGGTGAATATCTTGTGAAGCAAGGTCTACTGTTCCAATTGCCCAGAATTGTATGTATTCACCCAGGAATAATTTTTTGAAGAACTAAATAAGGTTACATTCTCCTTTAAATCGGCGATGGTGCTGTTTTCCCGCGGATTTGTAACTCCATCCGCATGGAGAGAAATAGTTGATTGATCATTTGTTGTAATCTTCGCATGAATATTCAATTGAAAGCGACCATCTGTCCGGATGTGTAAATAATCAACACCTGAAACTTTTCCCATTATTTTTGGGCTTTTTGCATCACCGGCAAAAGCGATATCAAATCTTGCGCCTTCTGGCGGAACCGGAGTCTTACCCGTCATCACATCATTTAGGCTTAAACCATATTCTGTAATGCCTGTAACTTTAGCTGTGTACTCATAAAGGGGGTTGCCTAATTCAATATTTTTCATTTTGCTCATGAATTTATTTCGTGAATCAATCGATTTTTTAATATTTTTTGCACGTTTTTCTTCCTTCAATAATTCTTAAAAAAATCGTTCCTATAGATGTTTTAACTAAGTATTTCTTATAGGAGAAACACTATATATCCACAGGCATGGACATGGTAATTGGCTCCTTTACGGTATGTTTATCTTTCAAATCTTTAGTGCTTGGGTCTTGCATAATTTCCTGCAATTTGTCCATATCGTTCACTTCCATAACCAATAAGATGGAATTTGGATCATCTGTATCCTGAAAGGTTTTAAAACTTGAAACCGCGGGAGAAAAAACACGAACTCTGTCTTCATGGCCTTTTATCCATGTATCAAAATCTCCTACCTTATGGCGACCGATTACTGTTGTCATTTTTTGTAAATTTTATATTGATTAATAATAATTACTACCTATTCACTTTTGGCGAAACTATTCTCCGAAACAAGGAACAATTGGTATAATTTATAAATTTTTTTTACCCATTCAAACGGTTAATTGCTCTTCGATTTTTGAAATGAAAAGAAATGTTTTCCTATTGAAGCTTCGAGAAATCTCCAAAAATGTATTCCCTGATAATTTTTCCATCTTTATTAAAATCGTCAAACATTACCATTAAAGTTTCCACCATTTCTCCGGTTTTTTTTGATTTTCCGGACCACTTCCACCACGATTGTACGACCATGGAATTATCCTTTTTATAACTCAGGAAATCAGGGTAGCCAAATTGAACTTGTTTTATATCATCAAATTTTTCGAAATCGCTTTTCCACATTTTTACCGCTTCTGCAAGTGGAATAAAATCTCCCATACCGGATGCCCACCATTTTGCACTATCCGCGTAGTATTTAGTGATTGTTGAAAAATCACCGTTTGCATAATCTTTATTCGCATTCATCACCATATCAATGTACGGGTGCTTAATGTAAATAGTTCCATTTTTTTCTTCTGTTTGGCAAAATGCACTAGCTCCTAAAAGGAACAATGCGGCTGTAAGCATAATTTTTTTCATGTTTTTTTATTTTAGGTTTTTTTCCTACTCGTAAGGCTTTTCGGAATCGCCCCTGCAAGTATTTTCTTTGCAGGAAGAGTTTTAAATGATGCGTTCGATCTTATTTCCTTCGGAAATAAATTATTGTGATTTAATATCCATTAAGGGTTCAGCTTTCGGGAATATTGATCCAGAGCGATAATTTTTCCATCCTTCATTTTTAGATCATTTATAATATCCACGGAATCTTTACTTCCTTTAGCAGACTCCCAATATTCTCTGTACCATAATGTGACATATTCTTCCATTTTATCTTTGGAAATAACGGATACCCAATCCTGCATTTTAACTGACCAGTTTTTCATGGTTGAATCCGGCATGAACATGGCCTTTAATGAATCGTTTGAAAGAGTTTTATCTATACCATCAAAACTTATTTTTACAGAATCTGCAAAGTATTTCATCGTTTCATCGAAGTTTTTGTTTTCCCATGCTTTGAGTGCGGATAGTGCATTCATTGTATTTTGTTGACTACCTATCTCCCAATAATCTGGATGACGAATGGTGTAGGGGTAATTCATTTCCTGCTGATTGACCGTATTGGATGGTGAATTGTTTTTGTCTTCCGATGTGGAAGTAGTAACGTAATTACAGGAAATAAATAAAAGAGTTCCCGATAAAACCATGAGTAGATCTAGTATATGTTTTTTCATTTTAATGTTGATTTAGGTTTTGATTTTTGATCGTTTCGTAAAAAGAACATCAGGCATAAAAGCTTGATTCATGTCAGGAAAGATTTTTAATTTTCTTTTTCGAAGTATCAGAAGGTGATGTAGAATAAATAGGCTACTTAAAGGATAAACCTATGTAAAAAAGCTGCATCCCTTTGACATAAGAGGACGACCAGGTTGTTTTATTATCTGAAGACGGGATTTTATTTATCAAAGAATGATTTACCGGGTAACAGATCGATTCCTTTTCTGATTTTTTGAAGATGACTGAGTTTTAAGATGGATCAGTCAATTCACCTATAGCGTCCTTTTTCTATGCGATTGGATGGTGATTGAAATTTATTTAAGCATTCGAATTCCTTCTCTTATTAAAACATTATTGTCATAATAAGAGGCATAATGATCTATCTTTTTATCAGCGTTAAAATGAACAGAAAAATTCATTCTTATTCCGACAGATTTTTCATTAAAAACGATGGTGTTGGTGAAATAAACGAGATCATAAATTCCCATGGGAAACCCATCTTCCGGTTCGGAAATTACATTTATAGGTACATGATTAAATGATGCCATGGACATAGAATTTACACGGGAGCGTATCAGCCAGTATTTCCACCAGTTTATGACATTATCCTTTCCACGCAGTGAAGTGCGGGAATGTGCATCCCCGTCAGGGAAACTATATACTACTGTATCAGCAAGCATTTCACCCCATGCATCAAAATTAAAATCGGCCATCAACCGGAAGGCTTTTTCCGAGGAATCGGCATATTCAATTGGTGCAATTTGAAAAAGTGGATTGGTTACGGATGTATCTGTTCTTGCTATAATAGTATCCTGTCTGGTTTGTACAATCTCCTTCTGACCAGAGTCGCATGAAAAGAGGAACAAAATGTAAAAGGATAAAATATATTTGATAGAGGGGTTGGTTTTGTACATAATGCGGGATTTAAATTAAAACTCGGTTTATACTACTGTTACATTTAAAATCTGATATCTTTTTCCGGAAGAAAGATCACCATCAATGATTCGTATTATCCTAAATCAGTAGAAATATTTTCCATTTATTTTTTCCCGGTCACAAAATACATCTCCACATCTTCTTTACTCTTGGTGCTTATTTTTCCACGGCTTTCGCATTCGTATATATCTTTTACCAAAGAGTAAGTATAGCCGGAGATATTGATTTTCCCAGGGAGACTATGATGCTCCATTTGCGAAGCAAGATTTACAGTATTGCCCCAAATATCATAGGCAAATTTCGTAATACCCACAACGCCGGCTACTACGGGTCCGGTATGGATGCCAATTCGGATTTCAAATACAGGGAGATCCTGAATTTTTTTTGAAGTATTAAAGCCGCGCATGAATTCCTGTATATCCAATGCAGCTTGCACAGTAATGAGGGCATTATTTGCTACCTCGGTAGGTAAGCCACAAGCACACATGTAGCAATCACCAATGGTTTTAATTTTTTCCATTCCATACTTTCCTGTAAGATGATCAAAGCCGCGAAAGCTTTCATCCAATTGGGTGATTAGCTCATCGGCAGGCATTCTCTCAGCTATTTCCGTAAATCCTTTTACATCCACAAACATGACAGAAACCTCTTTGTGCTTACGGGCATAAGATTTTCCAAACTTTTTAAGTTCTTCAGCAATTTCTTCCGGAAGAATATTGAGCAATAATTTTTCGGCTTTAGCTTTCTCCGCTTCCAGAAGTATTGATTTATTTTCAATTTCGATCGTTCGTTCAGACACCTTTTTTTCTAACATTTGATTGTTCTCCTCCAATTCTGCAATCAAATGTTTATTATCCCGCCTTAACCGAACGGCTTCAAGAGCATTATCAATGGTGATTTTTAATTCATCCTTATCCCAGGGTTTGGTAATATAACGATAGACCTGACCGGTGTTAATAGCTTCAATTATTGCTTCCATATCACTAAATCCTGTCAGGATCATCCGGATATTATCCGGCTCATTTGGAATGTGTTGTAAAAATTGTACGCCGGTCATCCCAGGCATACGCTGATCTGTGACAATGACGTGAATGTCGTTTTTAGAAATAATCTCTATCCCCTCCTCCCCGCTAACTGCGGTA
>JBDSBN010000087.1:0-15524 GCA_039921585.1 Ginsengibacter sp.
ATCCATCAAATAACCATCAACTTGCCGCAAAGTGGTAAAACTGTCAAAAAGACAATACTAAATACCGAAGAACAGAGATACTTAGCTGATTTATTCAATTTTGGGTGTTAAAATGCGGAAGTCAGGAGAGATTTCACGTTATTATTATTCTCACCTTAAAATGCCCTCAATTTTAAAAACTTTTTCTAATTTTTTTTAATTGGCAGAGTTTTTGAAAATGGGTTCGGAAATTACTTTTTGAAAACTAAAAAACAAATTAACGAATGAAAAAATTACTAACTCTTGCCGTCTTAGCAGGTGTGTTTTCGACGGCATCATCACAGACTTATATTCAGGGTGGTGTAAACCTTGCGAATATTACAAAATCTTCTGCGGGAGAAACTCAAGACAACAATATGCTCACAACCTTTAATGCAGGTTTAATGCATCGATTTAATATTGCGCCTGTATTTGATATCGAAACGGGAATTAAATTGGATGGCAGAGGGTCTAAAGCTGACACTTACTTTACCAGTTCAAGAGAGGATAACTTCGTTAAAACAAAATTTAATCCTCTATACCTGGAAATCCCTTTAAATGCAGTTGTGAAAATTCCTATCCAGGATATGTCAAGTGTGTTTTTCCATGTTGGTCCATACGCTTCAATGGGTGTAGCGGGAAAATCAAAATCGACCAGTAAATTTTTAGGTGTTACTTCCAGCAGTACAGAAAACATCAAATTTAATAATGATGATCCAACAACTCCGAATCAGGAAGGTGCAGCCTATGATAGAATCAAACGTTTTGATTTTGGTTTAAATTTTGGTGGCGGACTAGATCTTGGAGCTGTATTGGTGAAATTAAACTACGGCATGGGATTCAATAAAATTTCCTCTATGGAAACAAATAATAGTGATCATAAGAATAAGTATCGCACATTAAGTTTATCTCTTGGTATTCCTCTAAGCAGATAATCTTGACATTATTACCAACGACTAAAATTTAAATAAATAAAGCTGCCCAACTGGCAGCTTTTTTTATTTAAATTGTCTTGTAAGAGTCGGGTTCGTTTTATTGGGCAACTCACTTTTATTTCGAATTCATTTTAATCACAGAGAATACGTATTCTTTTAGTCGCAGGAATTATATCAGATCTTTCACCACATTTGCTACTACATGTGGTTTCCCTAATGTATAATAATGTAGCACCGGTACCCCAAATTTTTTCAGATCCCTGGATTGGGTAAGCAGCCATTCCTGACCGACAACTTCTACATCTGCATCCGTTTTGCATTTCATAATTTCTGTGCTCAACTCGGTAGGAATATCCACATGAAATGTGCGTGGCAGTATAGATAGTTGCCTTTTAGAGGTAATGGGTTTCAATCCTGGAATAATAGGAACTTCTATTCCCGCAGCACGACATTCTTTTACAAACTCAAAAAATTTGTTGTTATCAAAAAACATTTGAGTCGTAATGTAATCTGCCCCTGCATCCACTTTCATTTTAAGGTACCGCATATCCGTTTGCATATTTGGTGCTTCAAAATGCTTTTCAGGATATCCGGCAACTCCTATGCAGAAACGGGTTTTGTATCCATCCCTTATTTCTTCTTCCAGATAAATTCCATTATTTAAATTAACCGTTTGCTTTAGAAGATCTATCGCATATGGATGCCCATCGGGTTCCGGCTCAAAGACGGTTTCATTTCGTGCAGCATCACCCCGCAATACAAGTACGTTGTCTATCCCTAAAAAGGCCAGATCGATCAGCGCATTTTCCGTTTCCTGCACATTAAATCCTCCACAGATTAAATGAGGTACAGCGTCAATCTTATAATGATTCATGATGGCAGCACAAATCCCTACCGTACCCGGTCGTTTGCGCACTTCAATCCGATCAAAACCACCATCAGCGCGCTTTTTAAAAACCTGTTCACTGCGGTGATATGTTACGTTAATGAAAGCAGGTTGATATTCCATTAACGGATCGAGATGATTATAAATCGATTCGATTGTTTTCCCCTTTAAGGGAGGCAATATTTCAAAAGAAATCAATGTTTCCTTTGCAGCCTTGATATGGTCAGTTATTTTCATTTTATATAAAAGAGTGCAAACTTAAGGTGTAAAAGTTTATGGTCAAAAAGGCAGGTGAATTATACATTTAGTCGTTGGATCCGTACGGCATTTAAAATAGCGAGTAGGGCTACGCCCACATCTGCAATTACCGCCTCCCATAATGTGGCTATTCCGCCGGCTCCAAGGGCAAGCACCGCTACTTTAACAACGAGTGCAAGCGTAATGTTTTGCCAAACAATCGTACGGGTAATTTTTCCAATTTTTATGGCAGAAAGAATTTTGTAAGGCTGATCATTCTGAATCACCACGTCAGCGGTTTCGATGGCTGCATCACTGCCCAGTCCGCCCATGGCAATTCCTACATCAGCCAATGCAATAACAGGAGCGTCATTTATACCATCTCCGGCAAAAACAGATCGATGCCCGGCATTTTTTAATTCTTGCAGTTTCTCCAGCTTATCTTCCGGAAGCAAATCTCCATAAGCTTGCTGAATCCCTAAATAATCCGCAACTTTTGTAACTGTAGACTGTTTATCTCCGGAAAGCATCATGGTAGAGATGCCCATTTTTTTAAGATCCGTCACTGTTTTTAAAGCATCCGTTTTCGGTTCATCTGCTACAATAAAATATCCTTTATACTTTTTATCTACTGCTACAATAACAATAGTATCCGTTTCATTTTTTATCACCTCAGGAACATCGATCCCAAATTTATCAAACAGTTTGCCGTTACCTGCCACAACATATTTCCCATCAATCGTTCCGGACAATCCCATACCGGGCACCTCATGTATGTTCTCTGCTTTGGTTTCAATCATTTTACCGTTGGCATAATTGACGATCGCTTTTCCTACCGGATGAATCGAGTGTCGTTCCAGATTTGCAGTCAGGCTTATCAACTCTTCTTCACTTATTCCTTCTGAGTGAATCCGCTGAACATTAAATACACCTTTTGTCAGAGTACCGGTTTTGTCCATTACAACCGTATCTATTTTGGTAATGGCATCTAAAAAATTTCCTCCTTTAAATAAAATCCCATTGCGGGAGGCCAGCCCAATACCTCCGAAATATCCTAACGGAATAGAGATCACCAAAGCACATGGACAACTGATGACCAAAAAGACTAACGCCCTGTAAAACCATACATCAAACACATAATCACTAACAAAAAACACAGGTAAAACGGTTAAGGCTACCGCCAGAAAAAAAACAATCGGTGTATATACTTTGGCAAATCTGGAAATAAACAATTGAGTTTGCGACTTCCTGGAAGCTGCATCCTGCACCATAGATAATATCCGGCTTAAAGCGCTGTCCTTAAATGTAGCCGTTACTTTTATTTCTGCAACTTTATCCAGATTGATCATTCCTGCATAAACCATTTCCGATTCATTTTTTAAAACAGGCATGCTCTCTCCCGTTAATGCTGCTGCATTAAAAGAAGAATAGGGGGAGGTCAGAGTTCCATCCAAAGCAACTTTTTCTCCACTTCGAACCAGAATGATTTCACCTGGCAAAATTTTGGATGCATGGACATTATGGTGTGTTCCATTTCTGATAACCGTCGCCTCATCCGGCCGGATATCCAGCAATGCTTTAATATCAGATCTTGCTTTTTGAACTGCGGAATGCTGAAACCATTCTCCTATAGTATAAAATACCATCACTGCTACGCCCTCACTATAAGCACCAATATAAAATGCTCCCAAAGTAGCGGTACTCATCAATACAAATTCATTAAAAATATCTCCCCGCTTGATTCTGTGAAATGCAAGATCCAGGACATTATAACCTGCTAATAAAAAAGCAAGGATATAAATAGGTAAATTAATTCGAGGTGCAGGTACAAAATCAAAACCGAATTCAAGCACCATCATCACAACTAAAATAGCAAGGGCTATCAGCACACTTAAATTCTTCTTCCAACCATCTATTATGGAAGGACTTTCTGGTTTCTGATGATTGTGCGCTTCATGGTCATGATTACAGCAAGAATCTCCCACACTTATATCGTTTTGTACTTTCTTTTTTTCCTCCATCATTCAAAATTTCCCCTATTAATGAATAAAAAACGCCAGGATACCCGTTACGACCAGGGTAATTCCTGTAATAATTCCGGCATTATGTTCCAGTTTATGCCAGTTCAATTTCAATACACCTTTATAAGCAAACCGCACCAGCACCAGCATTCCTACAGTGGTAATGACGAGATATAATGCGGCGATAAACCAGATAAGCCAACGCTCCTGAGAACCGGCCAGAAGAAAATAGGCTTCTATTTCCATACATGGCGAAAGAAACATTGCCAGAACCAAGGCTATTATAATACTTCTTTTTGACTTCTTTTTTTTGATATCACTATCGATATGAAAATGTTTGTGGGTGTGATGCCTATAAATAAATACCAAGCCCAATACGATTAATATAATCGGAGCTATTAAATGTGTAAAACTCTCCACCCTTTCAGCCATAGAGGCTCCTAAATATCCAAGAGCAAACCCAAGTAAAACGGTACTTAGCCCGTGCGCGATCGCTGCAATGAATGTCACCTTCGTAACTTCATTTAGTGTCCAGTTTTGTTTTCTGCCAATAGCAATAATTGGCAACCAATGGTTTGGAATAGAAGCATGTAATATGCTTAAGATAAGACTACCTGTAATAATACTGAACATCTAATGTATATAATAATTAAAAAATACCTTGAATTGTATCCACTATAATGGTTTAAACATCTTATTACATGTATCTTCCATTCCCTATAAGAAGTGCAAAAAATCAAGCTTCGCAAGTTAATTAAGTTCCGGCTGGAATTATTTATAAAATTACTTAAACAATATAAAAAGTGGATGTTTCGTAATTTCGAGCATCGTTATTGCTGTAATAAGTATAAATATTTTACATGAAGTTTTTAAAAGCTACGCTTGCTTTTTCCATTTCTATTCTTCTGTTTTCTTGTCAAGATTCTTCCAAAAAACTGAAGGAAGATAATGCTTATGTAAATACTCCCATTCTCCCAATTGATTATATGATGGATCCGGTGATTGAAAAGGATTCTATTACCGGGATTTACCAGGGAATTTTCCCTTGTTTTGATTGTAATGGTTTGGAACAAGTTCTATTGCTAAAAGATAATTTCACTTTTAAACAGGCATATGTCAATGTGGATAGCAATAAAATAATCAGTACCAGTAAGGGTGAATGGGAAATCGTAGAGAACCGGATTGTGCTGTCAAAGAATCATGACTATTATATTTCGTTCGGGCACAGAAATGACAGCATATTTGCTGTGGATATAAATAAAATCCCCATAAAAACTCCGGAAATGTATGCTCTAAAACAACAGAAATTTGCTGAAAATAATCCAGAATGGAAAACAGAAAAGAAAAAAGGCATCTCATTTGCAGCCCGGGGAACTGAGCCATCCTGGACTTTAAATATAAAAAATAACATTATTTATTTTAAATTTCATGATCAGAAAAATGTATTGATCGCTGAAAAAGAGGCGATGGAGTTGGAGGGAAATTCAACCACCTATCATCTTACCACTAATAATAAAGCATGGAAAGTGACGATTAAAGATCAGTTTTGCAAAAAAGGCCTTGATGAGGCGATTTATGAATATGAAGTATTTGTGGATTACGAAGGAAATGAGTACGCAGGATGTGGTGTCGGATTAGCAAAGGATTAAGTCTTTACACGATAACAGGATTTATTATTTTTTTTAATGGGCAAAAAATAAAAACAGTATTCGAAACGATATTACTTTAATCTAACAATATACAACTATGCAATGGAAAGGCAGAAGAGAAAGTTCTAACGTAGATGATAGAAGAGGCATGACCGGAAAAGGTCTTGCTGTAGGCGGGGGAGTAATCGGAGTTTTATTTGTGCTGGTTCAATTTTTCCTGGGAGATGGCGACATAAGCACTTTGCAACAAATTCTTCCGCAGGAACAGGCTCAGGAAATGACAACCCAGGAAAAAGCCGCCGATGATGAACGGGCAGCTTTTGTGAAAGTAGTCTTTGCAGATACGGAAGATGTGTGGGGCAAACTTTTTGATAATATGGGAAAAGTATACCAAAAACCAACACTGGTTCTATTCCGGGATATGACCTCTTCGGCCTGTGGAACTGCCTCCTCAGCCAGTGGTCCTTTCTATTGCCCGGGCGATCAACAAGTCTATATTGATTTATCGTTTGCACAGGAATTGAAACAGCGATTTGGAGCGTCCGGTGATTTTGCACTTGCTTATGTAGTCGCACACGAAGTAGGACATCATGTACAGGATCTCCTTGGCATTACAGGAAAAATGGCTCAACTTCGACAACAAGTCGGAGAAAAGGAGTACAATAAATATTCCGTCCGGCTGGAACTACAGGCTGATTTTTACGCCGGCTTATGGGCTCATTATAATCAGAAAATGAAGAATGTAATCCAACCAACGGATATCCGGGAAGCGCTGGAAGCAGCAAATGCAATTGGTGACGATAATTTACAAAGACAATCTCAAGGCTCTGTTACTCCCGATGCATTTACTCACGGCACTTCACAACAAAGAATGTATTGGTTCAAAAAAGGGTATGAGACGGGAGATTTCAATGAAGGCAATACCTTTGCGGCTAATAGTTATTAAACTATAAATAATTTCAGACACCCGTCTTCTTCCTGAAAATGTAGCGCTGATTCTATTTATGGATAACATCTATATTCATCTTTCATTAAAATACTGATTAAATAAAATTGTTTCAAAATCCACATTATTCCTGCAGTGAATTATCCAGGTTACTTTTATCAAAGGGAATCCCTTTTTGCCTGTATCGTTTCCCAAATGACAGCCAATTCCATCTTGCAATAGACAAAGCAGTTCTCCCATCAGTAAGCAGGGAGAGGAATGGGGAAGACACTGACTTTATCATTGCCCCATTTATAAAAAACGCAGATTCCCAAACCGTTTTGTTCAAAAAACTATCCGGAATAAGTGAAATAGGCCATTTAGCTGAATTCATAGAAAACTTAGAACCCAAACCAATAATTTGGGGCACTTTACCTGAATCTATTTCTAAGGATGTATACATGAATAGAATCCATCATTACCTGGATGAAATAAAAAGCGGCATACTTTCCAAAGCAATTTTATCCAGAGTAATACAAATAGAGAAACCGCAACAATTTGACGTCACTCATTTTTACACCTTGCTCGCCTCAGCATATCCTGAAACCTTTGTAAGCTTATTTTATATACCCGGAATGGGCATCTGGACGGGCGCTACACCGGAATTACTTTTGGAAAAAGAAAATAAGACATACCGGACAATGGCACTCGCGAGCACGCAACCTAAAAAAGCGATTGGTGATTATAGCTGGCGAAACAAAGAAAAGGAGGAACATCGTCTTGTACAACAACATATTGAAGAGGTGTTTTTAAAAAATGATTGTCAATTGACTGACTCAAAAGGACCTTATACAATTGAATCCGGCCAGGTAGCACATTTAAAAACAGATTATACATTTGAAGAAAAAAATCCGGACAACCAAAATAATATCACAGATCAGCTTCACCCAACACCTGCAATTGGAGGATTACCAGTCGATGCATCTTTGGAGTGTATCAAAAAATATGAGGGTTATAACCGAAACTATTATTCCGGTTATCTGGGAGAAACAAATCACCGGGATTTGGCCCGATTATTCATAAATTTGCGGTGCATGCAAATAGGGAAGGATAAGATAGCCATTTTTGCTGGTGGCGGTATCTCTATAGATTCAGATCCGGAGGAAGAATGGGCCGAAACAAATCAAAAGAGCCTCACCTTACTGGAAATTATAGAAGAAACGACCCGGCACCATGCCTGAAGAAAATGAAACTATCTAATAAAAAAAGTATACAACAAATTGTACTGACCCTTGCTACGCTGGGACTAAAACATGTGGTTATTTCCCCCGGGTCAAGAAATGCCCCGCTGACGATTTCTTTCAATCAACATCCGCAATTCCATTGTACTTCTATCAGAGATGAACGTAGTGCTGCATTTTATGCACTTGGAAAAGCAATTGAGTCAAAAGAACCGGTCGCAATTTTATGCTCCAGTGGTTCGGCAGTACTAAATTTTGCTCCCGCCATTGTGGAAGCTTTTTATTTAAGAATCCCTCTGATCGTCATTACCGCTGACCGGCCTGCTGAATGGATCGGGCAAATGGATGGGCAAACCATGAATCAAACGGATGTCTATCAAAATTATATTCGCAAAAGCTACACTCTGAATGGCGATGCTGAAACAGAAAATGATCTATGGCATAATGCGCATTGTTTGAATGAAGGATTTGCTATAGCGACTAAAATGGATCCCGGTCCTGTGCACTTTAATGTGCCATTAAAAGAACCTTTATTTATTCTGGAAGAAGTGCATGACCACATTCCACCGGTGATTACATTGCCTGAAATAGAAGTTGAAACGGAACTAAATGATTTGAATGCTTTGCATTCCATCTTCTCTAACACCAAAAAAGTAATGGTGCTTGCCGGCCAAAATACGCCGGATAAAAAACTAAATGACCTGCTGGTGCAATTGGGCGAATACCCAAACACAATCGTGCTTACAGAAGCTACGACCAATTTGCATCATCCGGATTTTATCTCCAATATTGACCGGTGCATTATGCCGATGAAAGATGAAGACATACCGGAATTTATGCCGGATCTTTTGATCACTATCGGAGGAGCTATTGTATCAAAAAAAATTAAAGAGCTCCTGCGTAAAAACAAACCTCACCAACATTGGAATATTCACCCACATGATTGTTTGGTCAATACCTATCAGGCTTTAACCAAGGCAATCCCTATGGGGCCGGTTCATTTTTTAGAACAATTATTAAAGGATTTACCAAAGGCAAACCAAGCAAATTACAAGGAGAAATGGCTAAGGCATTCTGCCAATATTCTACAAAAACACCAGCAGTATTTGGGCAATATGGAGTATAGCGACTTATCTGCCTTTGCAGAAATATACAACAGACTACCGTCTGATACCACCATCCATTATTCAAACAGTTCTCCGATCCGATATGCTCAATTATTTGATAATTCCCGGATCAAAAGCATCCATTGTAATCGCGGAACCAGTGGCATTGACGGATGCACCAGCACAGCAATGGGAGCCGCCAGCATAAACCCTGATCAGCCCTATATCCTCATTACCGGAGACGTGGCTTTTTTTTATGACAATAATGCCTTTTGGAATGACCGCATTCCGGAAAATCTAAAAATTATATTGATCAATAATGCAGGCGGAGGAATTTTCAGAATTATAAAAGGTCCCGGAGAAACAGAGGAATTAGAAGAATTCTTTGAAACCAAACATTCTGTTTCTGCAAAGAAATTAATGGACTTTTATGAATGGGATTATTTATCCGCTCATGATGAAAAGACATTAGGACCAAACTTAGACCAGTTTTTCGCCAGAAAATCCGGAAAGGTGGTTCTGGAAATCTTTACTCCAAATGAAGTAAATTCGCACATTTTAGCACAGTATTTTAAATACTTAGCATCATAAAAATTTAATAATTATGAGTACAAGAAATTGGGAAACCATCAAAGAATATGAGGAGATTAAATTTGAGTTTTTTGAAGGAATTGCAAAAATAACGATCAACAGACCGGAGTTTTACAATGCATTTACTCCAAAAACAAATATGGAAATGATCGAGGCGATGGATACCTGTAAAGAAAGACAGGATATATCTGTGGTGGTTTTAACCGGAGAAGGGGACAAAGCATTTTGTTCCGGCGGCGATCAGAATGTAAAAGGAATTGGCGGATATATCGGAGAAGATGGAGTACCCCGCTTAAATGTATTGGATTTGCATAAAAAAATCCGCAGCTTGCCAAAACCGGTTATTGCTATGGTAAATGGATATGCTATCGGTGGCGGGCATGTATTACACGTGGTTTGCGATTTAACCATCGCCAGTGAGAATGCGCGTTTCGGACAAACAGGCCCTAAGGTAGGGAGTTTTGATGCGGGCTTTGGCAGTTCTTATCTAGCCCGTCACGTAGGACAGAAAAAAGCAAGAGAGATCTGGTTTTTATGCAATCAATATACCGCCAAAGAAGCAGAAGATATGGGCATGGTGAATAAAGTGGTGCCTTTGGCCGAATTGGAAAACACAACCGTAGAATGGTGCAAAACTATTCAAAAGCGCAGTCCGATGGCCTTGCGCATGATCAAGCGTGGATTAAATGCAGAGCTGGACGGACAAACAGGTTTAATGGAGTTTGCCGGCGACGCCACGCTGATGTATTATCTCATGGAAGAAGCGCAGGAAGGAAAAAATGCCTTTTTAGAAAAACGCGATCCGGATTTTGAACAGTTTCCAAAATTTCCGTAATTAATTTTACCATTTATGAGTAGAGTTGGAGCATGGCTTAAAGCCTTCCGGTTGCGAACCTTACCGCTTGCGTTTTCAAGTATTATTCTGGGAAGTTTCTTAGCCAGACATAATGGGTATTTTGATATATCCGTGCTGATATATGCCCTATTGACAACTTTATTCATGCAGATCTTAAGCAATTTGGCAAACGATTATGGAGATACCATTCATGGAGTGGACAACCATCAAAGGGTGGGGCCCAAGCGAACGGTGCAAAGCGGAGAAATTACTTTAACTCAAATGAAATGGGGCATTGTGATCTTTACCATTTTATCCCTCCTTTCCGGCATTTGGCTTTTAGTGATTGGAACAAAAGGAATAAATGTTTCATCGATTTTCATTTTGCTGGGAATCGGTTTATTGGCAATTGCCGCCGCCATTAAATATACAATCGGGAAAAATCCATACGGTTATATCGGACTGGGAGATATTGCCGTGTTTCTCTTTTTTGGTCTTACCGGTGTTATAGGTACTTATTTTTTACATACGCACAGAATAGATGCATTGGAATTTCTGCCGGCAATATCGGTGGGATTATTAAGTACCGGGGTATTAAATTTAAATAATCTTCGGGATCGGGACAATGATCGCGTAAGCGGAAAGATTACTATGGTGGTAAGATTAGGTATTGAAAAGGCCCGCATGTATCATGCGCTCTTACTAGGTCTGGCAATGGCTTCCGCAGTAATTTATACCTTCCTGAATTATAATGAACCAGGGCAATTTCTATATCTGCTTTCGTTTCCACTCTTCATCATGAGTATCCGGGCAGTTTATACGAATACCGATCCGGGCAAATTAGATCCTGAATTAAAAAAGCTGGCATTGGCGACTTTGCTTTTTGCGGTTACTTTTGGGGTGGGGTTAATTTTGTGAAGAATTGCTGTTTGACTTTTAAAGTGTACTATAACATTTTTAATGAAATTCAGGATGGGAAGCTGGCTTAGAAATGTTTTGAGAGATTAGTACATTTTATTTGACAGAAAGAAATATTAGGTAATAAAACAGACATTGCCGAAAACTCCGCTCTCTTACTTTTTAAGAGCCTGCATTTCATTTGGGTGTTCCAGCGCGCTGGCCTGGAAAAACGCGCGGAGCGATCGGGTTTTCCTTGATTTTTTTGTTTCTTTTTTTATCAAGAAAAAAAGAAAAGAAAAAACAATAGAATAACTCATTAAAATCTAGGATTATCCTTTTTACATTTTTGTTTAATACAATAATTATGCTTCACTGTACTTATCAAAAATATATTCTCAAATTCCGCAAACCCGGCGGCACCTCACGCGGTATACTTACTGAAAAGGAAACCTGGTTTATCTCCCTCTATGATGATGAAAATCCGGGCAGAAAAGCCTGGGGCGAATGTGGGTTGTTCAGAGGATTGAGCGCAGATGACCGGCCAGGGTATGAAGAAAAATTAAAAGAAGTTTGTGCCAAATTACCGGATCAAATGGAAGGCTTATTACCTTCTTTAAAAGAATGGCCTTCGATTCATTTTGGAATAGAAAGCGTTTTAAACGATTGGAAAAACGGATGCGGACAGACCATTTTCAAAAGTGATTTTACAGAAAAGAATATTGGTATAAACATCAACGGACTGATATGGATGGGCAGCAAGGAAGAAATGCTGAAGCAGATAAAAACGAAATTGGCAGAAGGATATCAAACCCTCAAATTAAAAATAGGCGCTATTGACTTTAAAACAGAACTGGCAATTTTAAAAAGCATCCGGGAGGAATATTCACCAAAAGATATCACTATTCGTGTAGACGCCAACGGCGCATTCTCTCCCGGGGAAGCCATGAAAAAACTGGATCGTTTAGCCGCTTTTGATATTCATTCCATTGAGCAGCCAATTAATGCCGGGCAGTGGCAGGAAATGGCCTTGCTGGCAGAAAAAAGTCCGGTACCCATTGTATTGGATGAGGAACTGATTGGCATCCATTCCTATGAACAGAAAAAACAACTATTGGATACCATCCGCCCGCCATATATTATATTAAAGCCTACACTGGCAGGAGGTTTTGCCGGCAGCGATGAATGGATAAAATTAATCGAAGAACAAGGCGGCGAATGGTGGATCACCTCTGCCCTGGAAAGCAATATCGGCTTAAATGCGATTGCGCAATACACCTATACCAAAAACAATCCGCTTCCACAGGGTTTAGGTACGGGGCAGTTGTATACCAATAATATCGAATCGCCTTTGACAATAAAGAAAGGGAAATTATTTTTGGATCGGGGCAAAGAGTGGAATATGGATCCTTTAATTCTGCTATCGGATTAATTTTGGTGCACACTACAACCTGTTTATTTTTGGGTAAATTATTATTTACGTTTAATGCGTCCTTTAACTAAAAATTTTTCAAAATGAAATGATCTGAATTAACGTGTTCTGATTACAAATAAGCACTTATTAAAGCATGCTCACAATGTTTAAACGATCATTGATACTGAAACATTCATTAAATTTGATCTCAAAGAATCTTTTAAAATGAAAGCCGCATTACAAATAGATTTAACTTTTGAACAAATTTTATCCTTGGTAAAGCAATTACCAAGACAACAAAAAATTAAATTGTCAAAAGAATTAGAAAAAGAGGGTATCGAAACTAAATTAACTAGTTTGTTAAAAACTTTTCGGACAGATGAACTTAGTTTAGACACACTGACAGAAGAGGTTGAAAGCGTAAGACAAGAAATCTATGCCCAACAAAAACATTAAAGTAATTTTTGACACGAATATCTGGATCAGCTTTCTGATTGGAAAACGTTTGTCGAAAATTAAACAGCCCATATCAAATGGAAATATTACCGTCATTACCACGGAACAATTATTAAAAGAAATCGCGTTGGTAACAAATCGAGAGAAGGTTAGAAAATATTTTCCGAAAGAGAGCGTCCATGAATTGATTGAATTCTTGGATACAATTTCAATAAAAGTTGAGATAAAACCACTACATTTTGTAAGCCGGGATCCCAAAGACAATTTTTTATTAGACTTAATTGATTTTTATAAGGCAGACTACCTGGTGACAGGCGATAAAGATTTATTTAGTGCTCAATCCATTCAAGAAAACAAAAATAGTAACGCCCTTTGAATTTGAGAACCTAATTTAAAAACGGACAAAAGGACTGAATTTGTTTCTTTGCAAATGTGAGTAAGAAAGATAATTTCGGTTTAATAAATATCAATCCAGCCATGTATTTAAATTACACTTCTTTAACGATTAACAACCATATTTTACAAGGTCAAGAAATCATCTCCTATTGCCGGAACGCACACGATGAAGCTCTTTTAGCCGTAGCAGATTTTATGGAGGAATGGCTAAATCCCTCTCCAGAAATACATTTACGAACCAGTGGTTCCACAGGCACACCAAAAATCATAACTGTGCGCAAAGATCAATTGTTGGCAAGTGCAACCATGACGGCAACCTACTTTGATTTTAAAGAAGGACAAAAAGCCCTGCTTTGCCTGCCAGTACATTATATCGCTGGCAAAATGATGATCGTGCGTGCGTTAAACAGCGGGCTGAATCTGATCTGCGTCAACCCTTCATCAAATCCACTTGAATCCTTATCTCCCGATGTGGAAATTGATTTCGCAGCGATGATTCCCATGCAATTGCAACAGGTAAAGGATCTTCCCGCTTTATCTCAAATACGAACATTGCTTTTGGGAGGTGGTCCGGTAGATGCAGTTCTGGAACAAACCATACAGGATCTGCCCACTCAGATCTATCACGGCTACGGCATGACAGAAACCTTTAGTCATATTGCCCTAAGAAAGGTAAATGGAAAAGATGCCTCCACGGTATTTAAAGCGCTCAAAGGAATATCCTTAGCACAGGACGACCGCGGTTGCCTGGTAATCAACGCACCTTTACTTTTAGAAGAATCCTTAACAACCAATGATGTGGTCGAACTTCATTCCCCGGATGAATTTATCTGGAAAGGCCGCTTCGACCACGTGATCAATAGCGGCGGCATTAAAATCTTTCCGGAAGAATTGGAAAAGAAATTACATCCACTGCTAAATAGGCGCTTCTATTTTATGGGTGTGCCGGATGCGAAATTGGGACAAAAATTAGTTCTGATGATTGAAGGAGAAAGTATGGAGAAAAATGAGTTGGAGGCCCTGCAAGCAGAAATGAAAATCCATTTTAATAAATATGAATTGCCAAAGGAGATTCGCTTTTTGAGGGAGTTTGAGGAGACGGAGAGTGGGAAGGTGAGGAGGAGGTATTAGAATTTCAATGGAAAGAAAATTCTTTATTTATTTTCTTTTGAATAATTCTATTTGTTTGGGACTTTGTACTGGCGCAAGCGTCCGCTTGTGCTGTTATAAATTACTAAGTAAAATCCAATTCAATTAATCCCTTAATCCCACAAAAATCTTTTGCACTGCTATACTTCCAATCCTCTGGCTTTGATACAAAACCCGCCATTACAGGATTCAGATGGGTATAGTCTAAAACTTTATCAAACATTTCCTGATCTTTTATTTCTATTGGTTGATTGTGCTGTTGCCAAAACTGCCAATCATTATTATTCCCGTTTTTCCTACCTGCTCTCTCCATTATCCAGATTATCCACTCTTTTCTGCTTTCTTGAACATTATTACTAATTGCCTTTCGAAGAGTAGTTGAGGTATGGCTTTTCATGTCACGAACAATATCCTCCATTTTATTCTTGCTGCTACCAATAATCATATGAATATGGCTTGGCATTATACACCATCCGTAAATCTCAAGACCTTTCTTTTCCTGGCAAAATTTAAAAGAATCTATCATTATATTCATGTATTCTTCTCTTACAAAAACATCTATCCAATGCACCGTGGCAAATGAAATAAAATATAGTTTATCCTGATCATGAAATTTATATTTCCGGCTCATAAAGTAAATATAACGTCTTCCTGATTAAACAACACAAGCGGACGCTTGCGCTAATAAACAAAGCCTAAAAAAAACTCAACCTTGCGCCAAAGTGGGGCTTCTATTTTATGGGTGTGCCGGATGCGAAATTGGGTCAA
>JBDSBN010000088.1:0-3681 GCA_039921585.1 Ginsengibacter sp.
GCCTGTACTTCCTGTAAAATGTATTCCCGCGAATTCTTTGTGATTAAAACAAACATCTCCAAGGGTAGGTCCGTCTACATATACCAGATTGATGACTCCATCAGGCAAACCGGCTTCTTTTAAAATGCGCATAAACATTTGGGCACTGTACACCTGTGTATTTGCACATTTCCAAACAACCACATTTCCACACATAGCAGCAGAAGTAGGTAAGTTTCCTCCAATAGCTGTAAAGTTAAATGGAGTAATTGCCAGCACAAACCCTTCTAAAGGGCGATACTCCATTCTATTGTGCATCCCGGGACTACTAATTGGTTGCTGATTATATATTTCACATAAAAAGTGAACATTAAAACGTAAAAAGTCAATTAATTCACAAGCTGCATCAATTTCACCCTGAAACGCATTTTTACTTTGCGCCAGCATCGTTGTTCCTACAATATCTGCACGGTATTTTGTCGCCAGCAAATCAGCTGCTCTTAGAAAAATATTTGCTCTGTTTTCCCAGCTGGTATTTGCCCATTGATCTTTGGCTTTTAGAGCAGTTTCAATTGCTTTTTCCACATGAGAGGCATCTCCCGTATGAAACTTTCCTAATAAATGATTTCTTTCATGCGGAGGGAAGATATCCATTGTCTTTCCTGTGCGAACTTCTTCACTTCCGATATACATTGGAATATCCGCTTTCTCACTCTTCAAACGTGCAAGGGCTTCCTTTAATGTTTCTCTTTCTTTACTTCCGGGTGCATAATTGAGTACCGGTTCATTATTCGGCATGGGATAATGAAAACTTCCTATATTCATAAAATAAAATTTTTCAGCAGAAACCTGCTGTGTTAAAATATCGGGATGTAAACCTTTTCTGTCTACTTTGATTTACTTTTTAAGGTACATCACTTCCTTAATCAAATTAACTGTTCTTGGTACGTCCGGATTATACTGAGCCACCAGATTTGGAGCGTAGTGCATAGGTGCATCCAATGAAGTGATTCTTCTAACCGGAGCATCCAGGTAATCAAATCCTTCTTTTTGGATACGGTAGGCTACTTCAGAAGAGATAGAGGCAAATGGCCATTGCTCTTCTATAATAACTAATCTATTTGTTTTTTTAACGGATTCAAGAATCGTATGCCAGTCAAGCGGGCGGATTGTTCTTAAATCGATTACTTCGGCACTAATACCCTCTTTTGCTAATTCATCTGCAGCAGTAAGACAAACTTTCATCATTTTATTGAAAGAAACTACAGTTACATCTGTTCCTTCTCTTACTACTTTTGCCTTACCAATTGGGATCAGATATTCTTCCGTTGGGATTTCCATTTTATCGCCGTACATCACTTCACTTTCCATAAATACCACCGGATCATCATCGCGAATAGCACTTTTTAATAAACCTTTCGCATCGTAAGGATTACTTACAGAAATGACTTTTAGGCCCGGAATATTCGCATACATCGCTTCGTAAGCTGTAGAATGTTGTGCACCTAACTGTCCGGCACTACCATTTGGTCCACGAAAAACGATCGGGCATCCAACTTGCCCACCACTCATTGCAAGCATTTTATAGGCAGTATTTAAGATCTGATCAAGAGCCAAATTAGCAAAATTCCAGGTCAAAAATTCTACAATCGGACGTAAGCCATGTTGAGCAGCACCTACCGCAATAGCAGTAAATCCTAACTCTGAAATTTGTGTATCAATCACTCGTTTTGCTCCAAACTCTTCCAGCATTCCCTGGCTCACTTTATAAGCGCCCTGGTACTCCGCTACCTCTTCACCCATTAAAAAGACATTTTCATCACGTCTCATTTCTTCCTGCATTGCTTCGCGCAATGCCTCTCTGAATGCGATTTCTTTCATCAGTAATTTTTAATTTTAAAGTTCTGAAAATAAATCCGGTAATACACTCACTTATTTTCAAAAATGAGTTGCAAAATTATTGCTTAAACAGCAATTTATCAAAACCTTTATTTAGAAGGTAAATTGAACTCTTTGTTTCATAAATAATGCTTAGGCTTTTCATTGATTATTCATCAATTATTGGCTAAGAGATACGCTATATAAAAATCAACAATTCTTTCATCAACAAATATCACCATTTATTCAGCTGACTCATTCAACACTTCTTCCAATTTTTGTAATAAATTTTTACCAAATATATTTTTTGCAATGATCATCCCATTTTTATCCAGAAGTATGTTAGATGGGATCGCTCTGATTCCATATTCCCTGGACGTGCTGTTTTCCCATCCATCAAGTGTGGATATGTGATTCCAGGTTAAATGATCACTTTTGATGGCGTTAATCCAATGTTCCTTTTTTGTATCATAGGAAACTACTAAAATAGTAAACTCTTTTTCTTTGAATTGGTTGTACGCTTCTACCAGATTCGGATTTTCTCTACGACATGGACTACACCAACTTGCCCAAAAGTCTATTAATACATATTTTCCTTTTAGGGAAGACAAACTCATCAGAATGCTGTCCGGCGTATATTGAAGTATTTCCGGAGCAGGTTTTCCCGGCGCCAGATTGGAATATACATCAATCATTGCTTTAATTTCTTTTCCTTTTGGAGAGTTCTTTATTTTCTCATCCAATAGATTATACAGAGGTTCTACATCCGAAGCCTCTGCGTAATAGGAGAAATTTTCCATGATTGCCATAGCACTGCGCATCGAGGAGGGCTTATCTTTAACAAAACCCGCCACTACCCTACGTTTGGCTTTCATTACTTCAAGATCTACCTGCTCCAAACTATCCATCACAGCACCATTATTCTCCTCATAAGCCTTTTCGAATAGTTTACTATTGGCCTCTTCCCAAAGACCTACTGTTCGCATTCTGGTTTTGAGCATTTTATCATCCGCATTCAGTCCCCCATCTTTAATCGATAAAAGCTTCAGTGATTTCGAACGGCCTGTGATTGTCATTTCACCTGGTTCAATATAAAATGAATAAAAATCATCCTTTCTGTCTGGCATGGTTAAAGAAGCAAAAGAGGGTTTCGAAACTGCGCCGGTGAATTTAAAATTGCCCCCTTTGATGGAAGCTGAATCCATCACAGTTTTATCCTTCTTATATATATTAAGATAGATAACGCCCGTTTTAATTTTTTCCAGTTTTCAATTAATAACAAAAATCGAATCCTGAGCCTGCGTAGTATTACTAAGGAAAACAAATGAGCTAATTAAGCAAAGTAGTTTGATCATTCCATTATTTTTTGCGTGCCAAAGGTATCGGATCAAGAATGGAATGCGACGAGTCAAAATGTGAAAATTATATCCAACCATTACATAAGAATATTTATTTCACGATTAAAACACTTTAAATGGAAACATGTCCATTAAATTATTCAATCTAATGAAACTCTTCGATGGATAGAAAAAGAGTCGAAATGAAAAACATTTTCAGGTAATATTCGGGAGTAGCAACCCTTATGTAAGATCAAGAATTTTTTAAGAGTACATCATTTCAAAGAAAGAAGTAAGAAAGAGTACCCTATAACTGGCAGAACTAAATTTTGGCAATAGTACTAAAAGAAAAAAGGCGACATTATTAAAAGCCGCCTCTATAAACAACGCAAAAAGTTATTTTAAAAAGGTAAATCGTCTGCCGGCTCGCTCACCTGAGAAGGAGTTCCAGTCGATGTGGAAGAAGCCTCAGCCGGTTGACTGCCGG